>JAFLRW010000046.1 GCA_022511285.1 Duncaniella sp. | reverse complement strand
ATCAAGCGAGTAAAATCCGCTAAATTTGCACTGTCCAACGGTCTAATGAAGATCTTTAAAGGCAGATACCCTATCGTTTCCAACCCTGAACAGAAATGACCAGGAATGCAGGAATGGTGGAATGGTAGACACGAAGGACTTAAAATCCTTTGGCCATTGCGGCTGTGCGGGTTCGAGTCCCGCTTCGAGCACTCACTACAAAATCATTATCACCGATCAGGCGGCAGTGTATCCCCTCCCCCGCTACAAGGAGAGAGGAGACGCAGCCGCCAAAGTTTTTTATCAACACACATCACTATGCCGCAACGAGCATCACTCCAATTGATATTACGCCAGTCAATAGCCGTCATATTACTCCTCAGCGCCTTCGGGGTGCGTGGAGCCGTCGCGTTTGAGACCTCGTCATTGTTAGCCGAGGGGCGATGGGTAAAAATCAGAGTAGACTCCACGGGGGTTTATCGCCTGTCGCCGGCAATGCTCTCAGCTATGGGCTTCGACACTTCGGGAGCTATCACCATAGCCGGCTACGGCAGTGTTGAGCGGGCCCACACCCTTGACACCGGCCCCGACGACCTTCCCGTCATCCCCGTGATGCGTATGGCCGACGGCTCCATCTGCTTTTACGGCGAAGGGAGCTCACGCCTTATCGACACAGGCTCGATAACACAGCCCGAAGAACATCGCAACCTCTATTCCGGCTCCTCATATTATTTCGTGACAGACCGCCCCGACCTCCACTCGCCCGACCTCGAAGAGACAGACGGGACAATAGCGTGGGAGCAATCGATAATTGACACACATACATATTTGGAGCGTCGACGCTACACACGATTCCACCCGTTTGGCGCCGGAGCCTTCCTCTACTCAAGCAACATCAAAAGCACGTCGGGTCCGGTCACCGAAAAATGGACTACGACCGATGTGGTAGACGGCACAATGACTCTGAGCTACTCATTTATAGGAATGACCGGCCGCACCTCAGCGACAACCCCCACCGTCACCATCTCCGGAGCCACATCAACACCCGTCTCCACCACCGGAATACGCGGCACCTCGAATGAGAATGTGGTATATGTGGCCTCTGATGTTCAGAAATATCGCATAGACACCTGTGGCGACGAAATAGAGTTTACCGTCTCCGATCCCAACAACTACTTCAGCATGCTCGCGCTCGACAATGTGACGATGCGCTACATCACCCACAACCGCTGGCGCAGCTCACAACAAATCTGGAACCTCTACGGAGAGACAGGAGAGTGTGGCATCGAAGTGACAGGCGCCCCCGCGGGAGCAATGGCATGGGATGTTACATCGCCGCGTCGCCCCATAGCGCTCTCCACGGCCTTGACCGAAACCGGCAGGACCATATTCGGAGCCGACCTGCATCAGGGGTTTTCGACACAGTTGGTACTGTTTGACGCCGCAAAGCTCCCCGAGCCGACAGTGGAGGGAGAGGTAAGCCCTCAAGAACTCCACGCCATAAGCGGAGTAGATATGCTGATAGTGACCACTCGCGCCGCCCAGTCGGAAGCCGAACGTCTTGCCGCCGCCCACCGTGAAATCCAAGGATTAGAGGTGGCCGTAGCACCTATCGACGAAGTGGCCAACGAATTCTCGTCGGGCGCGTGGCATCCGGCCGCAGTGAGGCGCTTGGTGCTCAAACTCTCTCAGAGCGGGCTGCACCACCTATTGTTAATGGGCTATGGCACCCCGCAGACCCTTGCCCCGGGACAACCCTTCCCCGACGGCATTATGGTCACATTCCACACGGAATATGTGGATGAGGACCGCTACAACTCCCGCAACCACTGCTCTGACACCTACTTCGTCACACTCACCGACCGCATAGACACACGCATCACCGCCCCATCGACACAATATAGCATCAACGTAGGGCGCGCCCCTGTGCGCTCCAAAGGGGAGGCCGCAGCGTTTGTGCATTCGCTATCTGACCGATCCCTCGCTGAGCGGCAATCCGGGCGAGACGCTCCTATTCTCGCTTTACGGCGACTCAAACAAGCATCTCAACTCAATGCTGCGTCAGGCCGAAGAGATTGAAAGCCAAATACCGGGCGCCACAATACACCATGGGCACAACTCCCTCTTCCCGATAGTGAAAGTAGGCACCACAGTCACCTCACCCCTCCACTACAATTATATGCTCTCTGCCATAGGGAGCAGAATCAGCTTCTTCAACTTTTCGGGCCACTCCTCGCCACGTTGCTATGGCTTCAACTTCAACGATGCATTTATCAACGATGCACGGTTTGCCTCGATGCCGCTGCTGTACACCTCCGGGTGCAGCACATCAGTGTTCGACAAACGGAGTTCCATAGGCGCAGACCTCGCCGTGTCGGCTTATGGCCCTATAGCCGTTGTGGGAACCACACGCGAAGTGTATCTTGACAACAATCACACGCTCAACAACAAGTTTGTGGATGCACTATTCACCGCCACCCCAGACATGACGATAGGCGACGTCTACCGCATAGCGCTTAACACCAGCCACTCCACGGCCTCCACCTCATCGGCGCGCGACCAGGTGATAAACAACTGCTGCTATCACCTGTTGGGCGACCCTGCGCTCCCTGTGTACCGGCCCTCCGCAACGATGAAACTGACAACCGTAGACGGCGCGACATCATATACCGGAAAATCCCTGAAATCACTCACCCCTGCCAAACTTGCCGGGACCGTCAACAAAGCAGACGGCAGCATCGACGAAACCTTCGACGGCACTGCGACAGTGACCATCTTTGCCCCGCCGGTGAATCAGATAACCGTGTCGACAGACGCCTCCGACATAGCTGCCGGCAAGGTGATGGTGACCACTGACGACATTGAACTGTTCAGAGGGAGCTGCACCGTCAACAAAGGGCGCTGGGAACTCACAGCCACCCCCCCGGCCGTTGACAGCATAGGGGGTGTGCGCATCACCTTCCACGCCTTCTCCGCTGACAAGCGCATAGCCTTCGGCTCGACAAGAAATCTCGCCATAGCCCACAGCGATGGCGGCTTGACCCAGACTGACACACAGGCTCCAACCATCACCCTGACCCTCGACGGCAAAACAGACCCGATAGTGACAGGGCCAACACCCCTGCTCAAGGCAGTGATAGCCGACAAGGGCACCGGCATCAATTTCAACCGCGCATCTATCGGGACAGCGCCTTCGATAAAGCTTGACGGAGTGGCGCTGAGCGGAGTCGCCCTTGCCTTCCGCGCCGGCGGCGAAGGGGAATATCTGATGGAGGTGCTCCTGCCCGAACTCTCACAAGGGAGTCACACATTGGAGGCGACCGCCACAGATATTGCCGGTAATTGCGGGAGCGCTGCAATCAACTTTTTAGTGGACAGCACTCCCCTCACCGCAGAGTTGAGCGCTTCGACAGCACTGACGCGCGACGAGGTGACTTTCGACGTAGAGACCTCAACCAATGTGGCCTACGAAGCAATCCTTATGGTGAACGACTCGGCCGGCAACACCGCCGCCCGCATAGAGGGTGTCAGCTTCCCATACACCTGGGACTTCACGCTGGACGACGGAACTATCGTGGCCGACGGCACCTACAGGGCATCCGTATTGCTCAAATCAGCCGGTCGCTACGCCGCAACCCGTGAAGTAGAATTTACATTTGTGAAGAAATGACAAAGCAGGACCTCAGAATAGTATTTCTCGGCACACCGGAATTTGCAGTAGAAAGCCTTGAAGCAATCATCAGCGCCGGCTATAATGTGGTAGGCGTAGTGACGATGCCCGACAAGCCTGCCGGCCGCGGGCATAAGATGTTTGAGTCGCCGGTGAAGCTATGCGCTGTGAGCCACGGCATCAAGGTGATGCAGCCCGCCAACCTCAAGGATGCGGCCTTTATCGAAGAATTGCGCTCGCTGCAAGCCGAGCTGTTTGTAGTGATAGCTTTCAGGATGCTCCCCGAGGTGGTTTGGTCAATGCCTCCGCTGGGCACCTTTAATCTCCACGCCTCCCTGCTGCCGCGCTATCGCGGCGCCGCCCCTATCAACAGAGCCGTCATCAACGGTGATACCGAGACCGGAGTGACAACATTTTTTCTCAAACACGAGATTGACACCGGCGATATCATAGCCCAGGAACGTGTGGATATACTCCCGGAAGATAACGTGGGCACCGTCCACGACAAGCTGATGCACCTTGGAGCGCGCCTCACGCTTCAAACCATAGCCGACATCATAACAGGCACCCTCACCACCACCCCACAGGATAAACTGATTGGCGACATTGAGCCTACGCCCGCACCTAAGATATTCAAAGAGGACTGCCGCATAGACTGGACACAGTCCAGAGAGAGTGTGCACAACCTTGTGCGCGGTCTCTCACCATATCCCGGAGCCTGGAGCGAGATGGTGGCCGACGATGCCTCTCAAGGGCAGATAAAAATATTCGAAACCTCGCTCCCCGAACCGACTCCGGAGGGGGTAGGAGCCCCCGGCACCGTGGTTATTGAGGGAACGCGGATGTTTGTCTATGCCGCCGACGGACCCGTGGAGATTCTCTCACTTCAAGTGGCCGGCAAACGGCGTATGGACACCGCCTCCTATCTGCGCGGCACACGGCAGGAGAATATACGTTTTGAGGCTTGAGAGCCTTAGCTCTAAGCCTCAAAATATTCACTTTCAATTTGTGGACTTTCTCAAAAGGCCACGGGTTTCATTGTGAGCCCGGTGGTTTCCTGCAGCCCGAACAGCAGATTCATGGTATGGACGGCATTGCCGGCAGCACCTTTGAGAAGATTGTCAATCACAGCAGTGATAAGCAGGCGGCCGTCAATCTTATCCAAATGGATGATACACTTATTGGTATTCACCACATCCTTAAAATCAGGAATCTTAGAGGTGATAAACGTGAAATTATGGTCGGAAAAATAATCCTGATACAATTTAATGATTTCAGGAAGCTCAAGGGGGCAGTCAAGATATGTCACAGCCATAATACCGCGCGAGAACGGGCCGCGCATCGGCACCATATTCAGACGGGAGTTGAAGCTGGTCTGCATAGCGCGTAGTGTCTGCAGAATCTCCGCTTCCTGGGTGTGTCGAAATGGGCGATATACCACCGCATTATCGTTGCGCCAGGCATAGTGGGTGGTGGGGCGGCGCTCGGCACCCTCACTGGTGGCTCCTGTGAGCACTGTGGTGTGGATGTCGGAATTGAGCAGCAGATTTTTGGCCAGGGGAATAAGCGACAGTTCGACAGCCATGGCGAGGCAACCGGGATTGGCCACTCGCATAGCTCCGCGCACCATTGGTTTGCGATTGAGTTCCGAGAGGCCGTAGACAAACTCATTGCCCTCAAATTCAAGGCGATAATCACGCGACAGGTCAATAATCCTCAGATGCTCCGGGATATCGTGTTCGGCAAGAAATTCGCGTGTCTTTCCTGCCGGGCGGCAGCAAAAAAGCACATCAATGGAATCAAGGTCAATGGCTGAAGTGAAATTCATTTCAATCTCTCCATACAGACCTTGATGCACATCCACAATGCGCTGTCCGGCCACGGTGCGCGAGTGGACCCACTGCAGCACCACATCAGGATGGTTGATAAGAATCCTAATCAGTTCGCCGGCAGCATAACCGGAACCGCCTATTATACCGACTTTTATCATTGTTGTTGAGGTGTTGGGAGCTGAATACGGTTGAGGCCCTCTTCAATTCGACGAATTGTCTCTCGGGCTCCAAGAAGCTCTGTGATATCGAAGATGTGCGGGCCCTTGCACTCGCCCACAAGACACAAACGGAAAGCATTCATCACATTTCCAAGATGATAGCCATTAGCGGCCACCCAGTCGAGGATTGGAGGCTCGGCCTCCTTGCTTTTCCACGAGGGGAGAGCGCGAAGCTGTTCAATAAGCTCACGCATTATCCCGGGGGTGTCTTCCTTCCAGCGTTTGCGGATATCCTTTTCAGCATATTCCGTCGGGGCTATGAAGAAGAACCGGGCTTGCTCCCAAAGATCGGCCACAAAATTGATGCGGCCCTTCACGAGGCTCACCACTCGGGTCAGATATTCGTCGGAGAAGTCGACGGGATTCACCCCGTGAGCAGAGAGCACAGGCTTGAAAAGTTCGGCTATTCGCTCGTCGGGCGTGGCTTGCAGATACTCGTGATTGAACCAACGCCCCTTCTCATAGGCAAACTTGGCGCCGGAGCGTGAGCAGTGGTCAAAAGAGAACTTGGCTATCAGCTCTTCGATATTCATTATCTCGGTGTCGTCGCCGGGATTCCATCCTAAAAGAGCCAGGAAATTGATGACAGCTTCAGGCAGATAACCACTCTCGCGATATCCGCTGGACACAGCTCCGGTGGCGGGGTCGGTCCACTCTAAAGGGAAGACGGGGAATCCGAGTCGGTCGCCGTCGCGCTTGGAGAGCTTGCCCTTGCCGTCGGGCTTTAGGAGCAGCGGCAAGTGGACAAATTCCGGGCGTGTGTCTGCCCAGCCGAAAGCCTCGTAGAGCAGCACATGGAGGGGAGCCGACGGGAGCCATTCCTCACCGCGAATCACGTGGGTCACCTCCATCAGGTGGTCGTCAACAATGTTTGCCAGGTGATATGTGGGCAGGTCGTCGGCACTCTTGTAGAGCACTTTATCATCCAGGATTGAAGAGTTGATTTTCACAGTGCCGCGCAGAAGGTCGTTGACCTCCACATCTCGTCCGGGCTCAATGCGGAAGCGCACTACATAGGGAGTCCCGGCATCAAAAAGCGCCTTGACCTCTCCGTCCGGGAGCGATAGTGAATTGCGCATAGAATTGCGCGTAGAGGCATCATACTGGAAGTTTGGAGTGGCAGCGCGCGCAGCTTCAAGCTCGGCGGGCGTGTCAAACGCATAGTAAGCCCGGCCTGCTTCAAGCAGCAGTTTCACGTGCTCACGATATATGTCGCGACGCTCGCTCTGTTTGTAAGGCCCGTAGGCACCGCCTTCGCGCACACCCTCATCAATGCGGATGCCGAGCCACGCAAGCGACTCATTGATATAGTCTTCTGCGCCCGGCACAAAACGCTGAGAATCTGTATCCTCAATGCGAAGTATCATATCGCCGCCATGACGACGGGCAAAAAGGTAATTATAAAGAGCAGTGCGCACACCGCCTATATGAAGTGGCCCTGTGGGGGAGGGGGCAAATCTCACGCGGACTTTCCTATCCATAAATTCATTAGTGGGTTATGACGACAAAATTACTCATTTTTCACGGCATATTTAAATTTTACGAAAAAAAGTTGTACTTTTGTCTAAAGCCATCACGATAAATTTGCAATGAAAATTATATCATTCCGAAGTCTTGCCGAGACCGACAATGCATATTTCCTTCCCGACACCGCAATGCTGCGCCACGGAGCGCCCCTCTTTCATCCCGAGGGGAGTGACCCTTGGGAGTTGCAACCTCATCTTGCCATTCACATCAACCGCCTTGGCAAAGGTATTCCCGAAAAATTCGCGTCTCGTTACTTCAACGCCGTCTCCCTGGCCCTCTTGGTGCGACCGACCGGCAGCGATTACGCCACGACTTCGCTAATGGCCGGAATGGACGACTCCATTATCACTTCAGCATCCATCGACAGCTCCTCTCTGCCTGACAGGCTTGAGACAACGCTTGAGCAGACCGGCCTAAACATCAGCCTGAAGGTCGACCCCGAGCTGATAGCGCGCGCCATCCACATCGCCGCCGCCCACATCACCCTAAAGATGGGCGACATAATACTCCTTCCGCCACTCGCCGACGACATCGCGCCCTCCATCCCCCTCTCCCCCCGCTCGCGCATCACCCTCACGGGGCTTTTAGACCTCAAGGTGGTGTAAGTGATATTTTCACTTTGATATCTCACGCAGAGTGTTTATCTTTGCATAAAATATCAGCACCACAATGATAAAGAATCTTCTTTTTGACCTCGGCGGCGTGATTATGGATCTCGACCGCAACCGCTGTGTTGAGGCCTTCAACGCTCTTGGCATGCGCGAGGCGGATGATTTCCTCGGCGTCTATGGCCAGAAGGGTGATTTTCTTGCCTTGGAACGCGGAGAGATTGATGCCGACGAATTCCGTCGCCGCATCCGTCCGTTGTTTGATCATCCGGTGACCGACACCGAGATTGACACCGCCTTCAATCGCTTCCTGGTAGGCATTCCCCGCCATCGTCTGGAAGCGCTGCGCCGCCTGCGCTGCGAAGGTTATCGCATATACCTGCTCTCAAACACCAACCCCATTATGATGAACAGCTATATTGCCGAGCAGTTCCGCCAAGAGGGGCTCGAGATGGCCGACTATTTCGATGGAGCGGTGTGCAGCTACATTGCCAAGTGCTACAAGCCCGAACCGGAGATTTTTGACTACACCTGCCGCACTTGCGGAATCAAACCTGAGGAGACGCTCTTCTTCGACGATTCGCAGGCCAACGTTGATGCCGCCATAGCCTTCGGCTTCAGTGCCGAGCTCGTGGTCCCCGGCACTGAATTTGCCGATATTGTCAAACCATACGCCGTTTCACCCTCGTAACCATATATGAATCTCATCACTAAGCCTGACACCACAGTGCGGCGCATCGCAGCCGTCGGGATGTATGACGGAGTTCACCCTGGACATCAGTTTCTGATTGACTACCTTCACACCGAGGCACGCGCCCGAGGTCTGCGCCCGGCAGCAGTCACCTTTTCGCGCCATCCGCTGTCGCTCGTGCGCCCCTTGGAAGCGCCGGCTCTGCTCTCCACGCTTGAGGATCGAGTAGAGGCTCTTGCCGAGGCCGGAGCCGACGACATCATTCTGCTCAGTTTCAACGACAAATTGCGCAGACTGTCAGCCGAAGAGTTTCTGCGCCAGCTGAAACGCAATTTTGCCATTGATGCCTTAGTGTTAGGGTTCAATAATAGATTTGGCAACGACACGATGCAAGGCATCGAAAAATATCGTGAGGCCGGGGCACGTGTGGGCGTAGAAATCATCTCTGCCCCTGAGTATCGCGGACTTCAAGCCCCGGTAAGTTCGTCGGCCATACGTCGTTATCTCACTGACGGAAACATAGAGGAAGCCACAAAACACCTTGGTCACCCCTATCGGCTTCGTGGACGTGTGGTTAACGGCAACAAGATGGGGCGCACTCTCGGGTTTGCCACAGCCAACCTCTGCCCGGCCGATTCATCGCTCCTCATACCCAAACCGGGTGCCTATGCCGCATTAGTCATCACCCCTGATGGGGAGAAACGCCAGGCAATGGTCAATATAGGATACCGCCCCACAGTGAGCGAGCCGACCGTCACGACCGAACTCTCAATCGAGGCTCATATATTTGACTTCAACGGTTATCTCTACGACGAGGATATTGCCATTGATTTCATATCCTATCTCCGTCCCGAGCGCCGCTTTTCATCAACAGAAAAGTTAAGCCAACAGCTCGCCGACGATGCTAAATCCGCTCGAAAAATCCTCTCCGGCAAGCACTGTTGAAAAGCTATCTATCCATCACCGGGAATCCCCGGGTGGAAATGACCGTATCGGCAGTGACAAGAAGGGCTTCGGCTGAGGAGATGCCCTCAATCATAGCCATAGCGTCGGCCGAATAGAGCGCCATACAGGCTGTGGCCAGGGCATCGGCCGTCATACAGGTGGGAGCTATCACCGTTGCCGAGAGCAGGTCAGTCAGCGCCGGGCGCCCGGTGACGGGGGAGATTGTGTGCCACACTCTTCCGCGCTCTGTGTCGCGGCGATTGCGATAATTGCCCGACGTGGCCACGCCACAGTCTGTGATGCCGATGGTGACAAGCTGCTGGTGAATCGGAGCCGAATCGCTCTCCACCGGAGCGTCGACCATTATGCGCCACTCGCTGCCGCGGGGATTGCGCCCGCTTACGGCTATCTCCCCCCCTATCTCTACCATATAGTCGGTCACCCCGTTGCGGCGAAACATCTCACCCACCAAGTCACACCCATAGCCCTTCGTTATGGCTGAAAAGTTGAACTCCGTTCCCGGCGACTTGCGCACAATCAGCCCATCAGGCGAAAGATTGCACTCAGCTATTCCCACGAGTGCAAGCATCGAATCAATAGCCTCCTGTGTCGGCTCAACGCCACCATTCTTATATCCGAAGCCCCAAAGGTTTATAAGCGGAGCAACCGTGGGGTCAAATGCCCCTCCGCTCAGGCTGTTGATGCGCTGCGACTCCAGAAAAATCCTCGTCAGCAGCGAATCGGCTCTCAGGTCCTCGCCCAAGTTAATGCGAGTGATGAGCGATTTCTTGGCGAAAGGCGACAGAGAGGCTTCCACCTGCTTCATCACGGCCAACACAGAATCGCGCAAGTCGACCGACGCCTTATAGGTGATATGAAACTCTGTGTTCCACACTGCGCCTTGTGCCGTGCGCCACACTTGAGGAGCGGTGCACGACGACAGCCAGACACCACATATTATAAAAAAAATTAAACAGCACTTTGTTTTCATACCACAAAGTTAGCAAAAACCGCTCGGAAAAGCTAATTTTGCACTATTCACAATAGAAATCCACCCTCATAAAACCATAATAACTATGAAAACAGCCTATCTCTTTCTCGCCCCCGGCTTTGAAGAAGTTGAAGCCATCACCCCAATCGATCTCCTTCGTCGCGCTGAAATCAATGTCCGGACAGTAGCTGTGGCTGCTACACGCGCAGTTGTGGGAGCCCACGGCATCCCCGTTGAAGCCGATATAATGCTGTCAGATGTCAGCCTAAGCGATGCCGATATGCTCATAGCCCCGGGGGGTATGCCCGGAGCGGCCAATCTTGCCGCCTCGCCTGAGGTGTGCTCGCTGTTTGAAGCGCAAGCCAAACGCGGCGGCTATGTGGCCGCCATTTGTGCCGCACCCTCAGTGCTTCTTGCGACACTCGGCATAGTCAACGGCCGCCGCGCCACCTGCTATCCCGGATTTGACGACACGCTGTGTGCCTCCGGTGCCGAATATGTCAGAGAGCGTGTGGTGGTTGACGGAAATGTCATCACCGCCAACGGTCCGTCGTCAGCCACCCCATTTGCGCTTGCACTCATTGACATCCTTTCGCCCGGGAGTGCCGAAGGCGTAGCCGCCGGAATTCTGCTCTAAACATTTGCCCCGCAGCGGGTGTTATATTGTCAAACGATTCAGAAAACAATCTTAAAGCAATATGACTATGAGCGAATTAAAAAAAATGATTGCCGAAGATAAGCCGACGCTGGTCGACTTCTTTGCCACTTGGTGTGGCCCCTGCAAGATGCAAAGCCCCATTCTGGAGCAGCTCAAACAGCAAGTGGGCGACACGGCCAACATCATCAAAATCGACGTTGACCGCAATCCCGACCTTGCTGCCGAATATCAGATACGGAGCGTGCCCACTATTATGGTGTTCCGCAACGGCGTCCAGCAATGGCGCGCCTCAGGCCTGCAGCAGCTTGAAGTGCTCGCATCGCAGCTAAAAGCCGACTGACACCCCACACTCGACCCAAGGCCGCCGAGACTTTCACACTTGGCGGCCTTGGATGCGTTTTTAGAGGGTTATCACGATAGAAGTGTTGCTATCGTGATAACCCTCACGACTTTTGCCAGGGCGTTAAATCCGGTCAAGGTTTGTCGACAGCTTTATTAATTATGTAAAAAATAATATAGTTACCGAATCACAATCGAAAGCATTATTGTATCTTTGTGCAAGATTAAAGGCGTTGCAATAGATTCCCGTGCGAGGTCCTACTCGACGATTTATTTATCAAATAACAAAACGTTTCGTTATACGAACTTTGTGATTTAGATGAAATGTTCCAATGATAGAACTGGATTTTGACATAGAGAAACATGTAAACTTAAAGTCTTATTCGGATAGCCCGGGTTGGTTGGGTTATTTTGAGAGGAGTACAAGGTTTTCTCAAACTATCATGTACGAGTCAATAGATAAATTCATTGACTTTTTTAGGGTTATTAGCCCGAATGTTTCAGTTGTCACTTCTTTATATAAATTTGGATTAGGAGATAATGAGATCACTCCGGACCAAAAAGAATTGATGGAAGCAGGCTATCTTAGAGATTCACTGAATGAGATAGTTGCCTTCCATAAGGGTGTTGTGTGGGAAATTGTCAGAAAGCTTTCGTCAGTAATGATGTATAATGCAGGAGATATTGCCGGACATTGTTTCTTTATATTAGAATTATTAGGGTTAATAGTCTATCCACACGATGATACGGGATTCGGATTTATAACAATGGATTTAAAGCAACAGGCACC
>JAFLRW010000045.1 GCA_022511285.1 Duncaniella sp. | reverse complement strand
CTCTCTAAACACATTACAAATGAAGAAACTAACCACAGCTCTGAGTCTTTTAATAGCCCTTACCCTCTTTGCCGGGCTACAGTCCTGCGGCAGCCGCGAGAAGGGCGACATCCTCAAATATGTGCCCGCCGACGCCGATTTAGTGGCAATAATCAATGCCAACAGCATAGCTCGGGAGTTTGGAGTCAGCTTCACCCGCGATGGAGCCGATTATAATCCGGCCATTTCCGACAAGATTTCACCCAAGCAAAAAGAGCTGCTTTCGCTGATAGGGAGCCTGCACGGCCACGGGGTGGCTGATGTTGAAAAGGTGGTATTTTTCTCGCCCGACTACGATGATTTTTATTACACATTCAATATCAATGAGTTTGAGGGATTTCGCGAGGTGTGCGATGAGTATGTGGCTTGGGAGGCAGACTCCGAGGGGCTGCACGTCGGCACCACCAAGCATAATATGTCGGTGTTAGCCTCCGACTCCCAGGTGTGGCTCGGATATGGCATCTATGCCTCAGATGTACGCAAATTGGTGGAGAAAGCTCATAAAAATCCCCTCAGTGCGCTGAAAGGAATCAAAGAGGCGCTGACAGCAGAGGGGCAGATACGTGTGGCGCGACTTTCAGAAAAGGTGGATGATAACAAGGACACAAAGTCGGCTCTTCAGTCGGTGTGGGATGTCTACACCATCACCACGCCGTCGGAAAAACTGGCCGTCAAAGGAGAGCGTTTGCGTGCCGATGGCGAGAAGTTGGAGTATACCGGTCTGCAAAATATAGACCCGAGTGTGCTCTCCTATGCCAGCGACGACCCTGCCATAGCGCTTGCCTTCGGTGTCACTCCGGAGTTTAACTGGAACACAGTGCTCAACCTCCTGCCCGGGACAAGCGACTTCCAAGTGCAGGCCATAATCTCGATGGTGATACCTTATCTCCAATCAATCAACGGCACCGTTATGCTGACCGCTACGCCGGCCAACACCGACGCCTTCACTGATCCCGAGCCGGGCAATTGGCGTGTGCTCCTTATGGCAAAGCTGCCGAAGGAGAAGATTGACGAAGCCCTCAGCACTGTGCGCACCCTCTGCTTCACAACCGGACTCCGACCGGAAACCGACCCCGCCACAGGGATGCTGACCATACGCCAATATGGGCTCAATATCTCGATAGGCAATATCGACGGCTATCTCACCATCACCAACGGCCACCTCTCGGCCGCCGGCGGCAGCGCTCTGTCAAAGGCGTTTGGCGGCAAATTCGGAGGGGTTCAGCTCAACGTCCCCTCGCTCGCCCCGATAGGCCCCGGACTGCCCGACTGCGGCTTGAAAACAAATCTGACCTTATCGGCCACCCGGATGGATGCCGAAATCACCCTCCCCGGCACCACAGGCCCCGTATTGCTCAATCTGCTCTCTTTCCAATGATTCAGACTATCACACTGCAGGGAGTGCTCCCACACGTGTTTCGCGGCAGCGAGACAGAGCCGCCGGTGTGTCACTCCGAGGTGTGGCTACGCCCCGAGGTGAGGTTTACCCGCCCCGAGGCTTGGATAATCGAGGCTGAGAGCGGCACCGGCAAGTCGAGCCTCTGCTCATATATATATGGTGCGCGCACAGACTATGACGGAGCTATCCTCTTCGACGGCGCCCCGGCAGCGGCGTTTGACATTGACCGTTGGTGTGCGTTGCGGCGCGAAGCCCTCGCCTACCTACCGCAGGAGATGAGGCTGTTTCCCGAACTCACGGCACTCGAAAACATCAAAATCAACAACTCTCTGACCGACTATCGCCGCGAGGCAGAGATACGCACCATGCTTGAACGGCTTGAGATAGACCATAAGGCCGACACCCTTGCGGGGCGCCTCTCAGTGGGGCAGCAGCAGCGTGTGGCCATCATCCGCGCCCTCTGCCAGCCGTTTGACTTCCTGCTGGTCGATGAGCCGGTGAGCCATCTTGATGCCCGCAACAATAGCGCCGTGGCCTCACTCATTGCCGAAGAAGCCGCTTTGCGCGGAGCCACCATAATTGCCACCTCCGTGGGCAACAAGCTATCCCTCCCAACGTTCAATCTTCTTCGATTATGAATCTCATCACACGCCTGTTGCGTCGCAACGTCAGCCCGGCTCAGACTGTCGGCTATGCCCTGGCCAACCTGACGGGGCTGCTCATTGTGATTGTGGCTATTCAGTTCTACCGCGACGTCACCTCAGTGGGGGCTGACGAGGACTCGTTTGTATCGTCGGACTATCTCATCATCTCCAAGCAAGTGAGCGGATTTGGCGGAGCCACACCATTCAGCGAGGAGGAGCAGAAGGTGATTGCCGCACAGGAATGGGCTGCCGAGACCGGAGCGTTCACGTCGGCTGACTTCAATGTCTCTCTTTCGCTTGACATAGGGCGTTCGCAGATGTATACGTCGCTTTTCTTAGAGTCAATTCCTGACCGCTTTTTCGACATCTCGCCCGAGGGGTGGAAGAGTTGGACTCCGGAGTCGCACCAGCCACTCCCCCTCATCATATCAAAAGACTATCTGACGCTCTACAACTTCGGCTATGCCTCTTCCAGAGGACTGCCACAGGTGTCGGAGCAGATGATTGCCACACTCCCGCTGCGCCTCTCGCTCAGCGGCAACGGACATCAAGAGTGGATTAACGCCCGGATAGTGGGATTCTCATCGCGCCTCAACACCATAGCCGTGCCGGAGGCCTTTATGCAGTGGGCCAATCCTATGTTCGGTCAGCCCAAAACTCCGCTCCCCTCACGCCTCATCATCAAGCTGCGCCGCGCCGGCGACCCTGCCGCCACTCGCTATCTTGCCGACCACGGATATGAAGCGGCGGGCGACCGCGAAGCGGGCGGACGCATGGCGTGGTTTCTGGGGCTGGCCACGGCTGTCGTGGTGGGAATCGGGGCTATAATCACCCTGCTGGCCATTTTCATTCTGGTGCTGAGTGTATGGCTCCTGCTGCAGAAGAATCGCTCAAAGATTCACGACCTTCTTCTCCTTGGCTATACTCCAAAACGTGTCTCGGCAGTGTATATCAGGCTGATAGCTGTGGTCAACGCCGCAGTGCTTCTCGCGGCCGTCGGCATACTGTTGCTCATCACCTCGTGGTGGCATCCCGCCTTAGCCAACCTCGGCACTGAAGGGGCGTCAATCGGCCCTACACTCCTGTGGGGGCTCGGAATCACCGCTGCCACTACCGCGATAGGAGCTATAGCCGTCAGCCGAAACATCCGCAGCGCTTTCCGCCTCTGACTCAGTCAAGCAGGTCGGGGCGCAGACGCCGTGTGCGTTCAAGAGCCTGCTCGTGGCGCCAGTCGTCTATGCGTGCCTGGTGGCCCGAGAGGAGTACTTCAGGGACTCGCCATCCGTTATATTCGGCCGGACGGGTGTAGACCGGAGGCGCCAATAGATTGTCCTGAAACGAATCGGAAAGAGCGCTCTGCTCATCGCCTATAGCGCCGGGGATAAGGCGTATGATGGAGTCGGCTATCACCACTGCCGGGATTTCGCCTCCGGTGAGCACATAGTCGCCTATCGAAATCTCTTTGGTGACGAGGTGTTCGCGTATGCGATAATCCACCCCCTTGTAGTGTCCGCACAGGATTATCAGATTCTGAGCCAGGGAGAGTGTGTTGGCCATCGGCTGAGTGAGCATCTCGCCGTCGGGCGAGGTGAAGATTACCTCGTCATACTCACGCTGTGCCTTGAGCTCACTGATGGCGCGGTCCACCGGCTCTACCATCATCACCATCCCGGCCTCACCGCCAAAGGGATAGTCGTCTACTTTACGATGCTTGTTGGTGGACCACTGGCGCAGATTGTGGACCACTATTTCACAGAGGCCCTTGTCCTGAGCGCGTTTGAGTATAGAGCATCCGAGAGGACTTTCGAGCATCTCGGGAAGCACGGTGAGAATATCTATTCGCATAGCTAATTATTTGAATTTTATTCTGTAATGTGGCGGATAGAGGTTGTTTGAGCGCCGCCCGAGGTTTTTGACCCACCCGAGGGGGTGCCCCTCAAATGTCACAGCCACATATCCACAAGGAGTGCCTTGAGGCATTTCTATCGCCTCGCCGCGCAGATAGGCTAAGGCTGTGTCGGCATCGAGCGCTGCCTCCGGAAACCGCTCCGAGCGCAAGGCTGTGGAGAGAGCCAGAGGATGGGCCGGAATAAGGTCGCGCCCCTTGACGGCGGCGAGCGATACCCCTTCATAAATCACGTCGACACGCTCACTCACCCTTCTGAGTAGGTCGAGGTGACGTGTGGGGAACGCCGTAAAGCGCTCGTCGGTGATGAGTGTGGTATAATTGTCGGCTCCCTCTATCCACTCGCTCATATCTATTGCCGCCGCGGAGGTCTTGCCCCTCTTCTTATCTTTGCGGCGCGATGGCTCCTGCTCCTTTTCGGGCAAGATTCCGGGCTTGCGCAGAGCCGCGGCAAAAAGCCCTTCGCCGCGGGTGCGTCCGGGGATGAAGCGATAACAATGGGCTTCGGTGGCAATGCCCGGAGTGATACCCCAAGCCGGGTCAACGGCCACCTCCACACTTTCGGCTCCATATCTCTCAATGAGTCGTTCCACCATATTCTCGTTTTCATCGCGATTGAAGGTGCAGGTGCTGTAAATCAGCCATCCTCCCGGGCGCAGAGAGGGCCAAAGATTATCAAGAATCTCACACTGCCGCTCCATACACTCTCTCACCAGCGCTGTCGACCATTGCTCGGCGGCACGGGGGTCCTTGCGCATCATCCCCTCCCCGGAGCAGGGCACATCAGCCACTATCATATCAAAGGCCTCACGCATCGGGCGGAAGGAGGCTGTGTCGCCACGCGTCACTATCACATCCGGCGAGCCCCATTTCACAAGATTCTCCCTCAGCACTGCCGCCCGAGCCGGCACATACTCATTGGCTACCACGATGCTTCCTGACGGAAGGGCCGAGAGCACGGCTGTGGTCTTTCCGCCCGGAGCAGCGCAAGCGTCAAGCACACGCAGCGGGCGCATCGCATCGCCTGTGAGCGAACGGACCATCAGAGCATGGAACATCGACGAGGCTTCCTGCACATAGTAAAGACCCTGGTGGAGCCGGGGATCGAGGGTGAACTGCGGACGTTCCGGCAGATACAACCCCTCGGCACACCACTCCACAGGCTCAGCTCCTTCAAAACTTGCACCACCCTTGGCGGCGTTGAGGCGCACTGACACCGGTTGCTCCCCGGCGGCGAGGGCTGCCGGAAGGTCATCGAGCCCTAAGCGGCTCATCTCTGAGCAAAACTGCGGCGGGAGTGTGATAGCGGCGGCTGACATTGGCTGAGAGGATTATTATTTATTCAAAGGAAACTCACGTCCCTCCATCTTCTCAAGCGCATTACGCCACTCGGGAGTGATGGCTATAGCAGTCATTGTCCGGGGGTCAAACCCACACATCACCGTGCGGCAGCGACATTTCACCTGGCCATCTTTGGCCGGGCAGACCACCTCCTGTTCCAGCGTCAGGCTCTTTTCGCCCACTGAGAGTGTGAGGGTAATCACCACGAGCTCCTCGTCGAAAAACGCGGGCGCACAGAAGTCGCAGTTGACGTTAACCACCACCAATCCGGCCTTCCGGATATCAAGTTCTCCGCCCATAGCCTCGATGAAATAACGAGTTTTGGCGAGGTCCATCAGAGAGAGATAGATGGTGTTGTTTACGTGGCCAAATGCATCAATGTCACTGAACCGGAGTTGAACAGGTGTAGTTAATGGCATAGCAGAGAGTGAATTAATGTATTATCAAATCGGTCACCACCTCAGCCCCAACGGCTTTATTGATAGCAGCTATCAAGGCCGGGCGGTTCATAGAGAGTTCTGACTTAAGCGGAGCAGAGGAGAGATAGACGTGCATCACACCGCGGTCCACATACCGGCGCAGCGTGTAGCGATTGATCGCCGGCCCCACCACCTCTACCCACACGGCAGCCGCCCGGCGGTCGTTAAGCCCCTCAGAGAGCCCCGCACGGTTCATCGCATCGTCAATAATAGCGGCTATATGCTTGGGATAAGTGCGTTTCATTGCAGTGTAAACGTTCCGTTATCCACCGACCACATACTGAAGTCGCTCCCCGTGCGGCTCATTATCTCATCAAGGTGCTTGCGGTTGGTGTCGGTGATGAAGATCTGCCCGAAGTCATCACCCGAGGTCACAATCTCCATAATCCGCTCCACCCTGCGCGCATCGAGCTTATCAAAGATATCATCGAGCAGCAGCAGCGGACGCATCCCGGTGGCACGGCGCAGAAAATCATACTGTGCAAAGCGCAGAGCGGTGGTAAACGTCTTCCACTGACCTTGCGACCCCGTGCGGCGCAGAGGCATCCCGCTCAGAGTCATCACTATGTCATCGCGATGAGGGCCCACTGAGGTATGGCGCACAGCCTCATCGTGGCGACGGGCAGAGTCTAACAGCGCTGTAAGCGTAGCCCCGGGGGTGTTGAGATGACTCTCATAGGTGAGCCCCACAGCCTCGGCATCTCCGGCTATGGCTGCATAGTGGCGTTCGATAAGGCCTGTCAGAGCCTCCACCCAACGCCGGCGAGCGTCACAAATCACTTCGGCCGACATCTCCATCATTGCCTCAACAGCTCCATAGAGACTCGCGTCGACACACCCTTCGCGCAGCAACCTATTGCGCTGCTCAAGGCCCTTGCCATAGCGGATGAGCGCGTCAAGATACACCGCATCGCTCTGCGCTATCACCATATCCATCCACCGTCGACGCTCCTCTCCGCTATCGCGAATCAGATCCACATCCTGTGGAGCAGCCATTACCAACGGAAACAACCCTATATGTTCGCTCAGACGCTGATATTCCTTGCCGGAACGCTTCAGGCTCTTGCGCCGTGCGGTCGACAGTCCCATAAGGAGCTCCTCCTCGCTGCCATTGCGCTCATAAACCCCGCGCAGCATTGCAAAATCCTCGCCGCGAGTGATTGCCATACGGTCAGTGACTCCCGTAAAACTCTTACAGAAACTCAGGAAATAGACGGCATCAAGCAGATTAGACTTCCCCATACCGTTATTTCCCAAAAAACAGTTCACCTTGCCCGACAGTTCAAGCCGCACAGAAGGGATATTCTTAAAATTAGTCAGCGAGAGTTCCTTTAGACGCATAGCAGTTGCAAAAGTACTCAAAAAAATGCAATTCCCCACACTCCAAAATCATCACGCATCAAAATTTATTAATTCTCAACTCTCCACCATAGATGTAGAGCCCGATGTTGACGTTAAAGCGTTTGTCTTCGGGTGGAAAATCCATCCGTCCCCGCTGATTGACATGCTGTTTTTATGAAAATTTCCGAAAAATCAGTATATTTGTAATAAATTTGAAATATGAAGAAAGAAAACAACCATCATAAAAGGGTCATGTTTGGCTCCTTGCCCAATCGCTACAAGCGCTGTACCATATAGCCTCTAAAACTCTATTATTATCCGTTTAATATCATTAAGAAGTATGAAATTTAAAACCATTTTTGCCGTGATGGCCACATTCGCATCACTGATGTTACTCTCATGTAATTCTAACATGGCGGCTGAGGAGCAAGATGAAACAAACGTCGCCTCTGATTCTGCCCGGTGGCGGTCCATCACACCCTATGATATAAAGAATGCCGTAGAGCTGTTCAATAAAGACTGGATGGCGCTTGCCGTCGGGACACGCGGTGATATGAACGCTATGACTATCAGTTGGGGTAGTTTGGGCGAGCTGTGGGGGCGGCCCGTGGTAATCGTCTATGTATCATCAAGCCGCTACACCTACGAATTCATGGAGCGCAACCAATATTTCACCGTCACAGCCTTTCCCGAGAGTAAACGGGAGGCCCTGCAATACATCGGGACACACTCCGGACGCGATGGCGACAAGCTGAGCGAAGCCGGACTGACCCCCGAGTTCACCGAGTTGGGCAATCCTGTTTTCCGTGAAGCCACACTCGCCATAGAGTGTAAAATCATCTATAGCGCCCCATTCGACATCGAAAAGATAGACCCCGATGCTGCTAAAATCTATGAACGCGGCATGGGCGTCCACACAATGTATATCGGCGAGATTCTTAACGCCTGGGAGCGATAATTGGCCGCATCTCCCGCCCTGCTCAGAATGTATGTTAATGATAATTTTTGTTGTTTTTTGCTCCCGGAGCAAAGAATAAGCCACTGAGGTTTTGAAATAAAGGAGAAATGTTGTAACTTTGTGCGTTAATTGCGCGCGCACCGCGCTCTGATATTTTGCTAATAATAAAAACATCTTAACATAGTAATGGCAACACTCGAAAAAATCCGTAGCAAGTCCGTGCTCTTGCTCATCATCGTTGGAGCCGCTTTGCTGGCTTTTATCATCGGTGACTTCTTTACTTCCAGTCGCACCCTATTCGGCACCGGGACCACCCTCGCCACTGCCGGCGACACTAAAGTGGATGTTCAGGAATTTCAACGTCGTGTGCAGTTGGCACAACAGCAGGACCAACAGAGCGGCCGCACATCCGACCCCTCTGTGCTCCAGCAGCGTGTGCTCAACGACATGATTGCCGAGAAGCTCTTTGAGAAAGAGATTCAGAAACTCGGCCTCACTGTGACTGACAGCGAACTCTCTGAAATGATGGTGGGCAAAAATTCTCAGTATGTCAACAGCATGATTCAACAGCAGCTCGGCCTCCCCGACGCAGCTACAGCCCACGATATGGCTTACAACCCCGCTAAATACAATCTCCCGCAGGAACAGGCCGTTCAGCTGCAGCAATATTGGGTGGAGCTTGAGCAGAATGTGGAGAAAATGCTCCTCCAGCAGAAATTTCAAAACCTCTTCTCGGGCGTGCTCACCGCCAACGACCTCGACGCCAAAGCCACCTACAACGAGTTAGTGTCGACAGCCTCGGTGCTCTACGCAAAAAAAGACCTCAACTCGCTTGACGACGCCGAGTTTACCGTAGAGACCTCCGACATCGAGAGCCTCTACGCCTCAGAGAAAGCAAAATATAAGCTCGACGAGCCGAGCCGCCTGGTCAGCTACATCACAGTCAACATCGTGCCCTCACAGGCCGACATCATAGCCGGACAGCAGGCCGTTGAGGATGCCCTCCTCGCCCTCAACTCTCAGGCCGAAGTCCAGCTCCCCGACGCTTTCGTGGTTGAAAACGAGAGAATCTCACAGACCGATGTTGACCGTCAGGCCCGTCTCAAAGCCGCTCTTGACACCCTCTCCGTCGGGACCGCCACATTAGTGAGCCGCAACGGCAACGAATTTACCCTCGCCAAACTCAACGGCAAGACACAGGAGACAGACAATGTGAAGCTCGACTTTATGGCCGTGCAGGGCACTCGCGCTCAGATTGACTCTCTCGTGGCTGTGCTCAACGCCGGCACCCCATTCGACACCGTTGCCGCCTCTCCCCTCGTGGCCCAGAGCCAGCAAGCCACTGAAATCTCCCTGCTTGACCCCGCCACATCTATGGTAAGCGAACTCATCGAGGGTCGCGCCACCGGTGTCTACTTCGCCCCCGACACCCTCGCTCAGGGCGGACGCATCGTTCGTGTGGTTGAAAAATCAGCCCCCGTTACCGTCTACGACCTCACCACGGCATCTTACACCATCGAGCCCTCAAACGCCACAATCAACGACCTTGAGACTCGTCTCACCAACTATGTGGCCGATCATAAGACAGCAACTGCCTTCACCGACAGCGCTCAAGCCTCAGGCTTCACCACATTCCCCGCCTATGTCACCGCATCGTCAGCCTCGTTGGGCAACATCACCGACTCCCACTCTGCCGTAGCCTGGACTATGGATGCCAAGAAAGGTGAAGTTTCACCCGTGTTTGGCGACCTTCAGACCGGACGCTTCATAGCTGTCGCACTTCAGGACATCTACACCGACTATCGTCCCGCACGCGATCCTCAACTCTCCGCCGCTCTCACCACGCGCGCCATGAACAACAAGAAAGCAGCCAAACTCCTGGCCGACTATCAAGGCAAAGCAAAGGACGTGGCCGGATATGCCGCACTGATGGGCACAGAGGCCGACACCACCACTGTCAACTTCTCACAATACATGATTCCGGGCATCGGCATGAACGAAGGCGCCGTACAGGGCAAAGTAGCTGCCGCCAACCCCGGCGAACTCATCGGCCCGATGCAGGCCAACAACTCCGTAGTTGTACTCCAGGTGCTCTCTGTTGACAACGAGGGTCGCCCCTACAACTACGACGAAAGCGCCACCCGCTTCAACCAACAGCGCGGTGCCGCACGCCTCGCCGGCAATCTCCCCGCCATCCTGCTTGGCAAAAACACTATCAAAAACAACATGACCAAATTCTACCGCTAATCCGCGGCAACCACACTCCTTTCCAACACAAGCGGGGGCGATCTTTTAAAGATTGTCCCCGCTTGTGTTGATATTATTTTAATGCGGATACAGTGAAGTTATCAACCATAGGTTTGCTTATTTAAAAAATGATTTATATTTTTGCATACATCCTCTCCCTGTGGGCACGAGTCAGTGTCACGACAGACAGAGTGGAAAGTATTAATATTTAGAAAGCGTGTATTGACGCTTTGTTCTTCGCAATCCGGAACTTCGAACACTCCAACCAATCGCCGAAGAACAGGGTAACGATAGACGCCACGAGTATGTATATACTACATATGCCTCATTTCGGTACAGCCACCGGAATGGGCTACCAGTATCTGCATATAATAGCGTGGAGTCGAAGTTGCTCGTTCTGGTGATTGAAGCAAGTTCGAAGGCTACGGATTGCAAGGCGAGCGGCGACATGGCTCCCGCTTTCTTTTTACCCATATTCGACCATCGGGAGCCAATGGCGCAATGACCCTTCAAGAGGGGACCATCTCCACACATGGTACATATCGGTAAAGCAATAGAGGCAGAAATGCGACGACAGGAACGGACGCCATCTTGGTTGGCTCGAAAAATCAATTGCGAGCGAACAAACATGTACTACATCTTCTCGCAACCGTCAATCAACACCGACATGCTCATCAGAATATCGAAAGCCCTCAATCACGATTTCTTTCAAGACTTATCGCAATACATGTCGCAACCGCCAAACAAACCGTAAAATTTACTTACACAACCGTGAAAACAACTGACGCTATTACATTTGTGGGATTATCAGGATGCTGTAACTTTGCGGACAACAATATTAACAATATATTTATGAAAAAAGTATTATTAGTAATCGCAATCCTCATGAGCAGTGCCACGGCTGTAGTTCCTGCACTCTCATTCACTGCGGCAGCTCAGACATGTGATCCGAGCTCTCCTTGCCTTTATACAGGGAGCGCTAAAACCGTCGGTGGTTCTTCAGTTAGTATCTCCGTAAAAATGGACGTACACGGAAACTATGTGGCGGAAGTGAACGGAAAGGGAACTTTCTATGTATTAGTGTCTCAAACCGATGAGGAAAAGAGCCGCGGAAGTTATTATATCAACGTAGGTGGTAACAAATATTATTTCTCAATGTAATGAAAAAGACACAGAAAATTTTGCTTGCTGCAATAGTCGCATCTATCTGCACAATGGTATTATCATCGTGTGGTAGTTACGAGTTTAGTGAAGGATTTCGTCAAGGGTGGAATTACACCGCCCCCAGCGAATACAGATACTAATCTATTAATCGGGTCGATCTAATTTGACTTAAAATTTCACCAACTAAAACTTACGTATATGAAAAGAGTAAGGACATTCTTGTTTGCATTAGCATTGGCATTCGTTGGCGTCGGAACAATCTATGCGCTAACTGTTGAAAACAGTAGTTCTACGGAACAGATAAAAGTAAGGCGCCAATGTCGCACCTGTAAAGGGACTGGCAAAGTAGAAGAACGCATCCTCCATGCACCTTGCAGTGGCTATGGTTGTAGAGCATGCGACTACAAAGGCTATAGTACTTACACTGTGGATTGTTCAACATGCGGAGGCTCGGGTTGGATTAACGTCAAATAATTTGCAACAAAGCTTTATCTGGAAACATTATGACCATCGTTTCGCATCATATTGATAAGTCGACATATTGAAAGTTATTGCTTCCCGATAAAGGTTTTTAGAAAAATTGAGGGTGTCTCAAAATGTGAAGTGCACCCCAAAGTTTGGACACAAAATTAATTATTAATTTTGAGAAAGGGTTCGGTATTGCACCGGACTCTTTTCCTTTTAGACGGGCAGGTTCAACTGGCAAGTGCAAAATTAGCGATTTGTTTGAAGAATTCAGATTTAGGGTTAGAAAAATTTA
>JAFLRW010000044.1 GCA_022511285.1 Duncaniella sp. | reverse complement strand
GACAACCCTGACTGGCATGAGCATCGCAATGGTGTCAATAAAAACAAAGTGGTTAGACACAATTTTGCTCAGATGGGCGATGCACCAAGCCCAGGCGGCACGGGCGAGGATATCAATCCCACCGACCCTGTATTCTCATTGTCGACTACCGAGGTGGCGATAGGCCAGACGGCTCGCGTGCGTGTAAATACAAAACGAGATCTTGGCGAAATTAAATTGAGTGAAATAACCTACTCTAATCCGGGTATAGTTACTGTTGACGAGAATGGTGTGATAACCCCATTGGCAAAAGGCGAAACTACAATTAGCTTTAAGTCGTCAGCCACAGATCAATTTAATGCGTCAGAGTCGCGCGGCGTTCTGACCATTACAGTTATCGAAGGCACTCCGACCTTTGCATTGTGGGATAGAACCATTCAGCCGGGCGAATCCACACGCATTGTTATCAAAGGCGAAAAGAGTCTTGACGGCGTGAAACTCGATCCGATCACGTGCACTCCTGATGGAATTGTGACTGTTGATGAAGATGGCACTATTAAGGCCAACGAAGATGTAAAAGAAACAACCGTTGTCGAAATAACTTTTAACTCAACAGAGGTTACCGACCGTTACTACGCTTCGGAAGGCAATACACTCAAGCTTAGAGTCTTTGTTCCCATCAAGGGAATCGATGAGCCGTTATATCCGGTAAGTAATGGAGGTGTAACTACTACAACATCAGTGAATCAGTGGCCATTCGAAAATGTCGAATGTGTATTAGTAAAATATGACATCTCTCATTTGAACTCAATGTTTGTAGCGAAGACTTATATTTACTTCTCACACGAGTCAAAGAATACGTTCCAGTATGGTCTCTCTTGTACTTATGGTGAACCAAATTTTAGTATGACGTTATTAACACACGAAGTAGAGACCCCAATAGATATATATGTCTCACAAATAACTAATCTGTCGTCTTCTCAGTATTTGTGGGTAATTTATAAAAAAACTGATTATGATAAATTACCTCAAAACCATGATAACGGCATCATCTTTGAACCATATAGTCCGTGGTAAATTTTAAAATTCAGACACTATCAATATACAAATTTGCATAAATTCCACGAAAGCGGGGGCCTGTGAAGGTCTCCGCTTTTAATCTGCTGAAATACAGTAGTCGAGGAGCCGCGGCGCGGCTCAACATTGTTAGCCTCCGACTTAGGCCGAGGAGCGCAAGCGACGAAGCGCCGGTGTCGGGGGGCCGGCTTGATGCGGTTGCCCCGGGGAATTGGAGCGCTATTTGTGGATTTCAAATAAAAGCGCTAAATTTGCACTATCTATGGAAGCTATCTCCAACATCTTTCAGACCGCTTAACGCTGTTATGAGACCAACCTCTCTTGACACAACATTTCTGCCCTCAACGACAGATATATCCGGACTGCGGATGCGGGTCGCAAAGCGAGGGCGCACCCCGACTGAAATTTTGGCCATTCTTGAAAAGGAGGATTTTACGACGGCTTACGACCTGCTGCGACACACGGCACGAGAGAGTGTGGCAAAAGGTGAGGCCCAACGGGCTCTCACATCACTCTCCGAGTTGGAGCTATGCATAGCGCAGCATCAGGATGCCGAGAGCCCCTCTATGCTCGACCTCCGCTCTGCCGTAATGCAGACCATCACTGCTCTGACCATTGAGGTCCAAGGCCCGGGCAAGGGGGCGGCCACGGCGGCGGCTCACACGCTGCAGCTCCTCGCCACTCAGCCCAAGCGCAAGGATGAGCCGTTTCTCGAGATTCTGGCCACATTGCTTTTCGACATCGCATATATCCACTCGCAAAACGGCGAATATAAACAGGCCGAGCGCGAGATGGAAAAGTCAATTAAGATTCTCGAGCGTTTGGCAAAGTCTGACCCCGAGCGCTATGCATCAACCGTAGTGACTGCTCTTGGTGCCGCCACTACAGTCTATCACAATCGTGTCAAGCAGGCCGAGCTGCTTGTGCGCTATCAGGAGGCCACTTCAAACTACACCCGCATGGTGAGCGAAGGGATGACGGAGGCCACAGAGCGGTTGGCCGAATCACTGGCTGCCGAGGGTGACACTCTTGCCCGGATGGGGCGGCACCGCGAGGCTATGCAGTATTACACACGCACTCTTAAATATCTGCAGCGCATCAATCCCGAGCTCGATGAGCGGCAGCTGCGGGTGTCGGTGTCATTGGCCGAGTCGATGCTGCGGATTGATTCGATGCGCGACAAGGCTATTCATCTGCTCAACACTCTGCTCCACAAGGCGCTAAAAATCAATTCGCCCGCACATCATCAACGCATATCGGAGCTGATAGCATCTTCCAAGAGCCGCGGCCTCGACATTCTGAGCCTTTGGCACAAAGTGTTCCCAAGATAACCGTAATCAATCACAATATATATAGTAGCGAGACAACAACTATGTCGCAATACAAACCCACTCTCAACCCCACCCTCGACACCGGCAATGTGCGTGTGGCCATTGTTGCCGCCGAGTGGAACAGTCACATCACAGGCGTCCTGGCCGAAGGGGCTTATGCCACACTGTTGGCCCACGGCGTAAAGAAAAGCTGCGTTGACCGCTTTGATGTGCCCGGCACCGTCGAACTGACCTTTGCCGCGTCACAGCTCATCGAGACAGAACGCTATGATGCCATTATCATAATAGGCTGTGTCATCAAAGGGGATACCCCCCACTTCGACTATGTGTGTCAGAGTGTCACCCAAGGGATGACGGCCCTCAATGCCGACTGCGACACGCCGGTGATATTCGGAGTGCTCACCACTCTCGATGAGCAACAGGCCCTTGACCGCGCCGGCGGACGACTCGGCAATAAAGGCGCCGAAGCTGCCGAGACTGCGCTCAAAATGATTGAATTCCGACGCCGAGTGGACTCTCTCGACTGAACCTGCTCGCCGGCCTATGGAGCGACTAATGCATTATGTGTGGCAGCACCGTCTGCTGCTCAACACCGACCTCGTCACCACCGACGGGCGGCGCATCTGCATCATCGACCCCGGAAGGCTCAACACCGATGCCGGCCCCGACTTTTTCAACGCCAAGGTGAAGATTGGCGACAACCTTTGGGCGGGAGATGTGGAAATCCACCTGCGCGCAAGCGATTGGCAGCGCCACGGCCACACCGGCAATCCCGCCTACGACTCTGTGGTGCTCCACGTGGTGGACCGCGACGATGCTCCCGTCACGCGGACAAACGGCGAGGTGATTCCGCAGATGGTGATGCGCTGTCATCCCGACTTTCATCGCCGCTACGCTTCGTTGGTGGAGCGCTCCGACTTTGATCTCCCTTGTGCCTCAGAGTTCCCCTCCATCCCGGCGCTTGCCATGACTGACTGGCTCACCGCTATGGCCTACGAACGCATCTATGCCAAGGCCAATCGCCTTACGGAGTTGGCATCGCGGTTCACAGGCGACTGGGAGGAGGCTACCTACATAGTCATGGCTCGGGCCTTGGGGTTCGGCACCAATGCCGACCCGATGGAGCGCCTGGCCCTCTCGCTCCCCCTCAAATTTCTGCGCAAGCACGCCGACTCCACCACGGCCATTGAAGCTATCCTCTTCGGGCAGGCCGGTTTTCTTGACAAAGCCCCTGACGCCGACCCATACGTGGCCATGCTCAAAAGAGAATACTCCTTCTATAATCACAAATTCGGCCTCACGCCCCTCGCTGATGCCGGGTGGAAGATGGGGCGAATGCGTCCCGCCAACCTTCCCCACCGCCGCATAGCTATGCTTGCATCGCTTGTGTGCGGCGATTTCCGTCCGGTGTCTGCTATTCTGGAGGCTGAGAGTCCGGAGCAGGTGATAGACCATCTTCGCCTTCCGCTTTCAGCCTACTGGCAGTCGAGGTTCACTTTCGGAGCGCCAAATCCGCGCAACTTCGAGACGATGAGCCGGACATCGGCCATCGGGATAGTGATAAATGTGGCCGTGCCCCTGATGATAGCCTGCGGAGCCACTCGCGGCGATGAGGCTATGACCACACGCGCCTTCGAGTGGCTGCAGCAGTTGCCTCCGGAGGACAATCGTATCGTTGCGGCGTTTGGCAACGCCGGCGTCAAGGCTCGCGATGCGTTTACCTCACAGGCGCTGATTCACATCAGGCGCAACTACTGTGAGCCGCATCGTTGCATCTACTGCCGTGTGGGCCATCGACTGCTCGCTGTCCGTGCCCGCAGATAGTTTATTTTGATAAGAAAACTCTTTTATCCTCCAGAGCATGCCGGCATCAGCATTTTCATCATTTATAATAGCCGCACCATCATCAAGCACAGGCAAAACAATGGTCTCGCTCGGACTGATGAGGGCGCTCCGTGAGCGCGGACTGAGGGTGGCACCGTTCAAGTGCGGGCCGGATTATATCGACACACAGTTCCACACCACAGCCTGCTGCGGAGTGCCCGGCATCAACCTTGACCTCTTCATGGCCTCAACGGCTGCCGTCCGCGCTCTCTATGCCCGCCATCTCGCGGAGGCCGATGTGGCTGTGATTGAAGGCGCTATGGGCCTATATGACGGGTATCGCCACGACACCGGGAGTGCGGCCGATGTGGCCCGGACGCTCGGAGTGCCCGTAGTGGCGGTGATCGACGGTGCGTCGACAGCCTTCACTGCCGGAGCCGTAATATATGGGCTGAGCCACTTCCGTCAGGGCATAACGCTCGCCGGAGTGATATTTAATCGCGCCTCTTCCCCCCGCCACCGGGCTATGCTCGCCGATGCCGCCCGCGAGGCCGGAGTGGAATGCCTGGGCTTCATATCCCGACGCCGGGATCTGCAGACTCCGTCGCGCCACCTCGGGCTCACTCTCACCGGACACTCTGCAATGGAGCGCTTTGTGGCTGAAGCCGCCAAGGCTGTGGCCGAGGGGGTGAATATTGACCGCCTGATTGAGCTCACCGGCTCTGCGCGTCCGGATGCGAGCGCCATCCGCTATCCCGCGCCTCACAGCCGTGTGGCAGTGGCCCGCGACGAGGCGTTCTCTTTCATCTACGAAGCAAATCTCAACTCTCTGCGCCTCCACGGCGTAGAGCCGGTCTTTTTCTCCCCTCTGCGCGATCAGAATCTTCCGCCCGACGCGGATATGCTTTACCTCCCCGGGGGATATCCTGAGCTGTTTGCCGCCGACCTTGAGGCCAACGGCTCGATGCGGCGCTCCATCCGCGATATGGCCCGCCGAGGTGGTCGTATTCTGGGCGAGTGTGGAGGTCTGATTTATCTCTGCGAGCGCATTGACGGTGCGAAGATGTGTGGAGTGCTGCCGCTGACAGCCACTATGGAGGATGCACGCCTCACACTCGGCTACCGCACCATTGAAATCGACGACAGGCTGACGCTTCGCGGCCACGAATTTCACTATTCCCGCCTTGTCAATGCCGCCGGGCTCCCCTCAGTGGCGAGACAAAGCGACGCCTTAGGCAATGCGGTGGATACACCTCTCTACCGTCAGGACAACACCATTGCAGGATACACCCATCTCTATTGGGGAGAAACCGATATCAACCGACTTTGGAAATGAAACGGATATACACACGCACAGGCGACTCCGGCACTACGGCCATCTATGGCGGACAACGCGTCAGCAAGACCGATCCCCGCATTGAGGCTAACGGTCAACTTGACACCCTCAACACAGCCATCGGCACTGTTCGGGCATTCCTGCCCCCCGGCTCTTCCCATCAGCCTATATTGCGCCGCATACAGCTTGACCTGATGACGGTGATGAGCCGCGTAGCCACACCCTCAGCCCTTCGCGCCGAGAATCCCAATCCACTGAGAGAGAATTTGACGAGTGAGGTAGAGGGGTGGATTGACGCTCTTGCCGCCGAGTGTGGCCCGGCTGAATATTTTCTGCTCCCGGGTGGGACTCCGGCCGCTGCATTTATGCACCAGGCGCGTGTGGCTGCCCGCACTGCCGAGAGGCGGCTCCTGGCGCTCAATGAGATTGACCCGGTGGAGACCGGTGTGTTGAGCTTCATCAACCGCCTGAGCGACCTATTCTTCATTATGGCACGGGCTGAGATGCTGAGAGCCGATGTGGCTGAAGAGCAGTGGCGCGAATTTGCCTACAAACGGTCGCTTCGCCGATGATACTCATATTCGGAGGCACCACTGAGGGGCGCATCGCCGCTGAGACCGTCGATGTGGCCGGCAAACAGTTCATCTACTCCACCCTCGGAGCCCCCGAGCAGGTGGAGACTGCCAACGGGCGTGTGATTTCGGGAGCTCTTGACGCTGACGGCATAGCCGGTCTGTGTCGGCACGAGGGGGTAAATCTTATAGTGGATGCCGCTCATCCGTTTGCCGCCGCGCTGCACACTGCCGCCGTTGCCGCCGCCACGGCTGCCGGCATCCCGGTGGTGCGCTTTGAGAGAAGATATCCCCCGCGAGCAGATGGCGTGACGTGGTGTGACGATTGGGACGATGCCCTGCGCCGTTTAGAGGCCGACAATCCGAGCCGCCTGCTCGTGCTCTCCGGGGTCAACACCATAGCGCGACTAAAGCCGTATTGGGAACGACATCCGGCAACAATATTCCGCATCATCAATCGTCATTCGTCACGAAAGAAAGCTTTAAGCGAGGGGGTGGACGCTTCGCAGCTCATCTATTACGATTCAACCATTGCCGACGGCCACCTCTTTGACTGCCTGCGCCCCGATGCCATCATCACCAAAGAGAGTGGCGAGAGCGGGGGATTTCAAGCAAAGGTCAACGCCGCTCTGTGCCGAGGCATCAAAGTCTATGCCGTGTGCCGTCCGGCCCTGCCCGCCTATTCCGCCACCGTCACCGGACGTCACGGCCTGCGCCGTGCCATCGAGACTCTCCACCCCGACTTTTATCCCCTTCGCAGCGGCTTCACCACCGGAGCTTGCGCCACGGCTGCCGCCCGTGCAGCTCTCAGCGCCCTTCTCACCGCCGACACATCGGCCGCCGCCGTCAGCTTCACACTCCCTGACGGTGAGCGGATGCAGATGCCTGTCTGCGACATCAAGCTGCTCTCAGCCCACTCGGCCCGGGCATCAGCCGTGAAAGACCGCAGCGACGACCCCGACATTCTGCGTGGGGCCACCATCACTGCCACCGTCACACTCACCGATGGGGACCACATCGAATTTGCAGCCGGTGAAGGAGTGGGACATGTCACCCTTCCGGGCATAGGGCTCCCTATTGGCGCGCCCGCCATCAATCGCGGCCCGAGTGATATGATTATCACCAATCTGCGTGAGCTCTATCCTGCGGGAGGCATCCTTGTCACCCTCTCGGTTGCCGGCGGCGAGCAGCTTGCACGTCTGACCTTCAATCCGCGTCTTGGCATAGAGGGGGGAGTCTCCATCATCGGCACTTCCGGGATAGTGACACCCTACTCCCACACAGCTTTTGTTGAGGCATTGAGACGTGAGATGCAGGTGGCGGTGGCTATGGGGGCCCGGCAGTTGGTGTTGAGTTCAGGCGCCAAGAGTGAGCGCCGGGTGCATCAGCTCTACCCCGACCTTCCGCCGCAAGCCTTCATCCACTACGGCAACGCCGTCGGCGATGCCCTGCGCTGTGCCGCTGACCTTGGGGTGGAGAGTGTGGTCATAGCCGTAATGCCCGGAAAGGCGGTAAAACTTGCAGCCGGACAGCTTGACACCCACAGCGCCATCTCCACCCTTGACCGCGACTTCCTGCGGCAGACAGCCATCGAAGCCGGCTGCGACAGCTCTCTGACAGACGCAATAGCAGGCCTCAATATGGCCTCCGAACTCACAGCTCTCCCTGCTGAACTCACAGCCCCCCTTTGGCAGGCAATCCATCATAGAATCCTTGCCCACCTCAAGCCGATTCATCCCAACGTCACGCTCCGACTGTTGGTATGAGGCACACTCCTCATATAGTGGTCATCTCCCGGCCTTGTGCTTGGCAAGACGGGCCATTGCCAGGCGGACCAATTGGTCGTCGGGACAAGCCTGGTCCATCAGTCGAGCGGTGAGCGGAGCCTCGCTGAAGGTCTGGTCAAACACCTCGCCCCCTTCGGGGTCATTCTCATCAAACCGCCACAACACAAGATGTTTGCGCTTGCCGCGGGTGTTTTGAATCAGTTCGCCAAACTCGTTCAAAGAGTTTTCGCCCACTTTCCAGGTCTCGAACTCCAACACCACATAGAGTCCGCGATACCCCTCGTCCCACATCTGGCCCTGCCCCTCGACGCTGCATAGCACCAAGAAGAGCATCTCTTTCGGAAAGTTTTTCTTCACATCATCGGCTGCCTCAGCACCCCTCGGAGCGCCGGCCTGAGGTCTGATGTCGGTCACCGTTCCATCCGGGAGCCAAAATAGCGCCTTTGTGCGCCGGCCAAAGTTGTCATAATCCTGTTGAACTTTCCAAAAGCCCCACGGGTTTTCCGACGGCTTGTCATATTCATCCAACCAGGTCTGCTCCGTGATGAATCCGAAGTCGTTGTATTTATTAATCACGCGCGACACGTTTGTATCCACAGTCCGTCGGCGTCCACCCTCGGCATCCACCGTAATGGTTTCCACCAACCTTCCGCGGTCGTCATACGCCATAATGTCAGAGGCATGGCCGGCATCGCCGCTCAGCAAGCGGCCGTCGGCGCCATAATAGTCGGTCCGGATATTGTTGCCGCGCAGATCGTAGGTGCGCACCATCATAGCAAACGGACGATAATAGAACGTAGGATTGACATACATCATCAGCCCTCCTATGGAGTCGGTGTAGATAATACGCTTCACCCGTCCGTTAACCTTCACCTCGGTCATTGTCACGATATGGCGCAGATTGTTGTCATAATAGGCTGTGGCTGTGCTGTCAGGGGTTATATATTCGGTGGAGAACCGGGCAAAGAAATTTGGCCCGCCAATGGTGTGGCCGTCGGCATCGTAGAAGGTTGTCGACAGCCTCCGCCCGAGGTTGTCATATGCCGACTCCGCCACGCAGTAGCCCGAAATTCTTGATTTAGAGCCGTCAGTGTCATAGCAGACAATCCTCACACGGTTTCCCTTCTCGTCATACTCATATTCCTCACGCGGCGAAAGGACTGTCGACGTCAACTCCGGACGCATAAGAGTCCCGTCGGCCCGACAGCGCCTTGCCGTGGTGATGTTTCCGCGATGGTCATACTCCAAACACAGCAGTTCGCACCCGCAATTTTCATTTGACGACACCGCCGGACGGCCATACTTGTCGAGATATTCCTCGCGGGTCACTTCTCCGCGTGCATTGTGGGAGAATCTGTAGGTGGCCACATCATATTCGTCGGCCGTGGGGCGGCCGTTCACATCGAAATATCTCATCTCCGCCAGATTGCCGCGACTGTCATACTTATATTCCACCTTGTGGTAATGGTTGGTGGAGGTCACCGGCTCGCCGTCGGGCCCGAAATATTCCTCTGTGAGCCTCTTGCGCCGATTGTCATAGGTCATCTCTATTTTCGAAATATGTTTGGCATCGAAGGCGGGCTTTCCGTCGACATCAAAATACTCCACACTCTTCACATTGCCATTCCGGTCATATTCCTGCCGGAGCGACGAATATTTCAGGTCCTTGTGAAGCGTCGGGAGCGAATCCGCGCCCAGAAAGCTCTGCCGGGTCAGTTTGCCGCCGGCATTATACTCATCCACCTCAATCGCCACCCATTCGGCAGAAAGCACTCTCCCCCCCGAAGCATCAAAAAACTCACGCTTCTGCAGCAACCCTTTAGGCGTGAATGTATCCTTCTCCAGGACATAGGAGTTGATATAGATTGGCTCCCCGTCGGGGCCATACGAACGCCGCGAACTGAGGTTGCCGCTATTGTCGTAGCCCAGCTCATAAATGGCATAGCCCTCTTGATTGAGTGTCAGATTTCCTTCGGTGTCAAAAAACTCCTCTTTTATGCGATTCCCGCGCGCATCATAGGTTAAACACATCTTGTGGTAATACTGGTCTGACAGACAGGGCCGGCCCTCAGTGTCGAAATACTCCACTTTCACCACACGGTGATATTTGTCGTATTCCAACCTGTATTCACTAAAATTCTTACTGCTGAAACAGCGCCGGCCCGACACGTCGTAGGTCGTATACTTCACCGGATACCCCGCCGCATCATATTCAAAGACAGCGCGGTGAAATCCCTCTTTATGATAAGTGGGTTGCCCGTCCTTGTCGAAAACCTCCCATCTCTTGATGCGATTACTCCCGTCATATTCCAATTTTGCTATAGCAAAGCCATCGTTTACGGCCGCCGGAGCGCCCTGCTCGTCATAAAAATACTTCTCCGTATTCCTGCCGAGGCGATCATACTTGTCAATGCACGAACTCCAGCCGTAAGAGCATATCACGGCGGTAGAATCAGCCCCGAGATACTGACTCTTCACCTGATTGCCGCGCGAATCAAACTCAAACAGGCAGATGGAATAATTAGCATCTGAATAACAGGGACTCCCGTCGCAGTCAAAGAATCGCTGCTCGGTGTGATTGCCCCACACGTCATATTTTATTACCTCCGCATGGTAGTTTTCCTTACCGACTATCGGCCGCCCGTCCGGATCGAAATATTTTAGGCTTGAGTAAGTGTGACCGTATGGAGTATAACTATACACCTCGGTCGACACTCCGAACCTATTGGCAATCGGCTGCCCGTCATATCCCATATAATCCGTTCTGATTATACGCCCGTTGGCATCCCTTTGATAGCGCTCGCCAAACACTTCGTGCTCATTGGCTATGGCGCTTCCGGGCAGATCGTCGTCGTTATTGGAGTGATAAGTCTGCTCAACCACCCGGCCGTGGCTGTCGCGCTTCAGATGCAGACGCTTGATTTTAGTGTTGGTGGTGATACCGTTTTCCGAAAAGGCCTGCGCCATATAGCCGGCCGTCTGAGTGGTCTCCACACCGGTCAAATCCAAAATGCCGGCTGCGCCACCCGAGAAATCATCGTGCACGGAATAAATCATCGCCGTGCGCCCGTAAGAATCCTTGCCCGTAATCTTATCGACATGTCCGTTGGCATAGTCAAACACCAACATAGGATATTGATATATCGCATCCATCTTTGTGTCAGAGACCACCCCGGCACTGTTCACAGCCTCAATCCGCCGCAGTCGCCACTGATAGAACCCCGGTTCGCCAAATGGTGTGCGCCGATACGTGAACCGCAGCGACACCTCGCGATGCGCCACCTGCTGAGACGTCAGCCGCTCCACACCCTGTGGAATTCCATACACATCCACAAACGTGTTGTAATACTCCGTGCGCTCGCGCGTGTAGTCCCACACCGCCGCGCCACACACCGTCAGCAGCGCAATAAACGCCGCCCACAGGCGCATCATCTTCTGCCGTTGGCGCCTGTAGCGCTGCCACAAAGCATCAAATCGCAGGCCCAGCATCGTGGCTATCACATCGACAAGCGCATGCCGCTTCCCTTGGTCAGCCACACAGATGGCACGCAGCTCCATCTCGCGAGGCAGCGCCCTGAGCGCCGGCGGCAGACACTCATCCTCAGCCCGAGCAGCATGAGGCTCACCATTCACCACAAAGGGGATTATCTTATCAGCACGCCCGGTCTCAATAAATCGGCTCACCTCATCGTTGACCCACTCCGAGCGGGAAGCCTCCGGCGAACACACCACCACGAGAAACCGCGAATCGTCCAACTCCTGACACAGAGCCTTCGAAAGCACCGTCCCGCTCAAATCCTTCTTATACCAAAATACAGGCCTCAGACTCTTGGGCAACTGCTCATTATCGCCGCCAAGACCGGTTGGTATTTTATATGACTCCAACCGCTTGTGGAGCCACGACGCCCACTTGCGGTCAACGCCCGTATAACTTATAAACGCAAAATAATTCATCTGCCTCTCAGGTATTAATCAGTAAGGTGTTACGACCTTGCAAATATAGCCAAAAAAATCTCCCCTCACAATTGATTATTCGGAAATATTGCCATGCGGAGTCCGCCTCGGATCTGCAAAAGCCGCGCCGAGTAGTTGAGGAGACGCAGCGCGGCTCAACATTGTTAGCCGTTGACTAAGGCCGAGGAGCGCGAGCGACGAACGGCCGATGTCGGGTGTCCGAAAGCCGCCACAACAACCTGCCACGGAGGGGTTGCACTCTTGCTTGCAAACCATAATCGGCATTATCGCACCATTTTGGCCTTGAGGCGGTTGTAACTTTGCGGCATAGATTGCGAACATTTTACTGAGTAGTTGAGGAGACGCGGAGCAAACGGCCGATTCGGTTAATGATTGCGGTGAAACTTGAGAGACGATTGATTAGGTTATATAAGGAGCCATTTGTATGCAGCATAGACATTAAT
>JAFLRW010000043.1 GCA_022511285.1 Duncaniella sp. | reverse complement strand
AGATAATATGTGCAAAGTTCGCAATTATCGGTTAAATGACAAAATTTAAACACCCTTTATTCTCATCCGGCGAATCATCTCACCAAATTTATCCACAAAACAGCTCTGAGGGGCTGAGAGGTGTTTGCCGACAGGAGATTTTTCACTATTTTTGCAGCCAAAACAATCGAATATATATCATCCGACGAAAATGCAACTATTTGAGAACAATAAATTTTGGCTTACAGCCAAAGACTACGTCATCATCACCCTTGCCATCACCCTCTACGCCTTCGGCTTTTCGGCCTTCATCTTGCCGGAAAAAGTGGTGATAGGCGGAGTGACCGGTATTGGCACTATAGTCTATTTCCTCACAGGCAAGTCGTGGGCCATCGGTGCCACCCAATATGGCATCAACCTGCTTCTGCTCGCTATGGCGTGGCACATCGTGGGCAAACAGTTTGTAGCCAAGACCATCTTCGGAGCCACGGTGCTCTCGGTGATGATTACAATCTTCCCTCCCCTCTTTCCCGAACCGATTGTGGCCGGACAGTCATTTATGAACGTCTGCATCGGGGCCATCATCGCCGGCATAGCCTTAGGTCTCGTGTTCACCCACAACGGCTCGACCGGGGGCACTGATATCGTGGCTGCTATGGTGGCCAAGAGGACAAACGTGACCATCGGGCGCACAATGCTCTATGTGGATTTCGGCATCATATCATCATCCTACTTCATATTCCACCAAATTGAGACTGTGGTCTACGGTTTTATGGTGCTCTTCATCACCACTTACGTCGTCGACCTCATCATCAACACCAACCGTCAAGCCGTGCAGTTTACCATCATATCTCATGAGTGGGAACGCATAGCCACCGCCGTCAATCATCACGCACGGCGCGGAGTCACAGTTATCGACGGAATGGGATGGTACACCAAGCAGCCCATAAAAATCCTGATGATAGTGTGCCGCAAGATTGAGGCCGTAACCATCTTCCGCATCATCAAGAGTATCGACGAGAGTGCGTTTATCACCCAGGGCAACGTCAACGGAGTCTACGGTCAAGGCTTCGACGAACTGAAATTCAAACAAGACCTCAAACTCCGCGAAGAAATCGAGCACGACGCCGAATTGCAACAGTAGCGGTCGCTCAGTCTTTTAGGAAATATTCCACCGAGCTAACCACCCGGATTCGTTTGATATAAGGGGTGTATTGGTCGCGGTCGTCAATGGAGAACTGTCCCTGCGACGCATTTTTGATCTTGCCGAGTGTGCTGTGAGAGTCTTCGGCAAACTTTTCGGCCGCTTCGCGAGCGTTTTTGGTAGCGTCGGCTATCATCTCGGGCTTGATGACATTCAAGTCGGTATAATCATACTGAATCCTATACTGATAATCCCCGGCCACGATAGCCACACCCTGTTTCAAAAGCTCTACCTGACGCTTGACCAAGGAGTTGATTTTAGTCACTTGGGAAGATGTCACCACCACAACATTGGTCACATTATATCTGAATGGGATATTGCCCGAACTGTAGCGGTCGGCCTGCAAATCGAGCACATCAGGTGCATTTATTGAAATTTCACTCTCGGCAACGCCGTTTGCGACAAGGAATTCTACTATAATTCGGTTAGTTTTCTCAATGCTTGCATAAAGCGACGGGAGGTCATTGCCCACCTCCTTGCTCACTATCGGCCATGTGACTAAATTGGCTGTAACCTCCCTCTCCGAGAGGCCCCTTACTGCCACAGTGCGCCTGTTTTGCGACACATCCTGAAAACCCATTTTAATCTGCATGCCAAGCAACAACAGCCCCACTCCGACAGTGACGCCCAAAATAAGGCACGATAATATTCCTTTGTTTTTCATAGCGTTATCATTGATTTTATGCATACTAACTTATTTTCACTTCAATATTGAGCAAATGTATCAAATAATATTCAAATAACAGCACTCTTTTCAAAGAAAAAGTTTACAGTCTCCAAACTTTTTACAATCTGAAAGAAAGCAGATGCTATGTGACAATATTTGAGGGTGAGTGAGCGTTATAAAATGTAATGAATACTGTGCTTAAATATTTGTCAATCATATTCCTTACCGCAATGGCTCCGATTGCGGCCAAGGCTTTGCCTGCGACACGATATACCGACAAGTCGGTGCTTGCCGAGGGGCGATGGGTCAAAATAGCGGTAGATCAGACCGGTATGCAGCTCCTCACACCCGCTATGCTGCGGCAGTGGGGCTTCACCGACCCTTCAAAGGTGAGAATCTACGGCTACGGCGGACGCCGCATAGCCGACTATTTTACAGCCGACAGCTATGTCGACGATCTGCCTATGGTGCAGTGTGAGACAACGGCCAAAGGGATAGTGTTTTACGGTGTGGCCACAGACACACGCATTGAGGTAGACGCATACTCTGACCGTCATTATATCTCAAAAAACCCTTACAGCAATGCCGGATATTATTTTCTCACTGACCGCGAGGCTCCCTTGCGCGAAATTCCCGTAGAGGGGCGCACACCCGAAGGGGAGACTGTAAAGGTGTTTACTGAAGGTCTTTTCCATGAGATAGATGAGCTGACCCCGATGCAGAGCGGACACGTGCTGTTAGGCGAGGATTTCCGACTCACCCCATCGCGCACATTTAAGTTTGAAATGCCCGGTCGCATCGAAGGCACACCGGTGTGGATGCAGTGTGACTTTTACGCCAACTCATCCGGTGTCACCTCATTGGCCTTCACCGCCAACGGAACGGCATTGGCGTCCTCATCTAAGGATCAGATAAGGGCTTCGGATGAGGAGGGTGATTCCTGCCGCGTGCGTAAGGTGTTCACCCCCGAGGGAAATACACTGACCATAGGCATCACGGCGCGGTCGGCCGGGGCTATCAAGCTCGCCGCACTCGACAATCTTGCCGTGTGCTATTCCCGCTCACTGACCATGCCAGCCGCCGGTGTCCTGAGGTTCAGCATAGCCGAGGGGTCGCCGGAGTTAGCCGGCGCCACGTCGGAAACACGGGTGTGGGACATCACCGACATCACGGACATCACTGCCCTACCCCTTACAACCACACAACGCGGAGCCGCGTGGCGAAGCGACTACTTCGGACGCCGCCACTATGTGGCGTGGAATCCTACGGCCACAGGATTTCTGACACCGCGATTAGCCTCACAACGCATTAGCAATCAGAATATTCACGGCTGTGAGATTCCCGACATGGTAATTGTCACCCTCTCGGAATTACTATCCGACGCCGAACGCATAGCCGCTATGCACCGCGCTGCACCTGACAGTTTGGAAGTGCTCGTAGTGACGGCCGAAAGCATCTACAACGAATTTGCCAGCGGCTCTGCCGACGTCAACGCCATCCGCCGAATGATGAAGATGTTTTATGATCGCTCAAAGGTCGATGCAGCGGCCCGCAAACCGGGATATCTGCTCCTGCTTGGTGGTGTGAGCTATGACCATCGCCGCCTCACCTCCGCCTGGCGCAACTCCTCAGCGCTGACTCTACCCACGTGGCAGACCGACGGAGCTCGAAGCGAGAGCTATTCATATTGTTCTGACGACCCTATAACATTTCTCGAGGATAATTCCGGGCTAATAAACGGGCGCGATGTGATGTGTGTGGCTGTCGGGCGTATTCCGGCCCGCACCGTAGCGCAGTCTAAGCGATATGTGGACCGCTTGTTGTCCTACAACAGCTCGCCGGCGGCCGGTGAATGGCGCAACCGTGTGGTGCTCCTTGCCGACGATGGCGACAACGGCATCCATCAGAGCCAGTCAGATGACTTCGAGCGGGCTATGCGCTCCAATGGCGACGGCAATGCTCTCACATATAGAAAAGTGTATCTCAACACATATCCTGTGGTGGGCGGTGCAGTGCCTTTGGGTCGCGAAAAGCTCCACTCATTACTGAATGATGGTGTGATAATGTGGAGTTACATAGGCCACGGTAGCTCTACGGCACTTACTGCCGAGGGGGTCTACACCATAAAAGATATCAATGAGAACAGTTACCGCAATCCGCCTTTCTTCTACGGCGCCACCTGCACATTTGTGAGATGGGATTCCAATGAAGAAGCCGCACTCCAAGTGATGACACTCGGCGAGTCGTCAAGCTTGATAGGGGGCATCTCGGCAGTGCGACCTGTGCTGATAGCTCGCAATGGCCCGTTTGGTGAGACATTTGGCACGGAAGTGTTCACCCGCGGCGACGACGGGCGATTCCTTCCCATTGGAGAATCGCTGCGCCGCGCTAAAAACAGGACTCTCAACGAGGACAATAAGTTGCGCTACGTAATGCTCGGCGATCCGGCAATGCGTCTGGCCATCCCCAACAACATTGTCACGCTCGACTCGATAGCCGGACGACAAGTGTCTTTGCCGGACGACGAAGAAGAACCGGCAATGATTCACGCCATGGAGCGCACACGCCTTTCCGGGCGCGTAACCACCCCGTCAGGCTCACTCCTCACTGATTTTAACGGATTTGTCGACATCACGCTCTACGATGCCGAAGTATCATATTCTACCGTGCGCAACGACTTGGAAGTGCCCCTTGTGACCGACGAACAGGGTGAACGCATCTTTGCCGGACGCACTCCGGTAAAAAACGGGCTATGGGAAATAGATATCGTGCTCCCCACAGAGATAGCCGACAACTACCGCCCTGCCACACTCTCACTCTTTGCCCGTGCCGATGGCGACCCGGCAAGCGATGCATCAGGTGTGAACCGCGACTTCTATGTCTACGGCATAGCCAATTCGGAACTGACAGACGTCACTCCGCCCGAAATTGAATATATCTATCTCAACCACGACACATTCCGTCCGGGCGACACCGTCAATGGCGAGCCGATGCTTTTGGCTCGCATCAGCGACAATCTAGGACTGAATATGTCGACCAACGGAGTAGGTCATCAGATGACTTTCCGCATTGACGGAACTCTCAACTTCACTGACCTCGCCTCGAGCTACACCCCGGATGCCGACGGCTCCCCTTCAGGCACAATAGCCTATCAGCTGCCGGCGCTCAAGGCTGGCAACCATACGGGAGTACTTAAGGTATGGGATGTGGCCGGCAACAGCTCATCGGCCGAGATTGACTTCTTTGTCGACCCCAATGCCGCACCGAAAATATTTGATGTCTACACCGATGCGAATCCGGCCACTATAGAAGCCAACTTCTATATCAACCACAATCGTCCGGATGCTATGCTAACGGTGACAATCGAGATATTTGATATTTCAGGGCGTAGAGTATGGACCAAGGCAGTGCGTGGCAGAGCAGATATGTTTGCCACAGCACCCGTCAACTGGAATCTCACAGACAGTGTCGGGCGCAAGGTGACACGCGGCATCTACCTCTACAAGGCCACAGTGACTACCGATGCCACGGCCGACTCGTCGGGACTATCCTCGAGTGCCGTTCGCCGCATTGCCGTGGCTCCGCTTTAAAGGGATCTGTTACAATACAATATAACCACAGGCCCTGCATCTCAATGAAATGCAGGGCCTGTGGTCAGTTTATAATCTCAGCATCAGATCCAACGCACGAAGGCGAAGTCCTGACGGTGAGGAAGAAGTTCATTCTTAGGATAGATGCGATAGCCGTAGCGGAACACCCCGGGATCTTTGAGGCGACCCTCAACACGATAGGTCACCTGATTACCCTCCTTAGCAACAGGCTCAAGCTGAAGTGTTGAGCGCTTGGTCTCATTATCCTGCACACGGTCAACCACAAGCTCCACACCGAGGTCGTCAACGAGACCGTTGGTGTCAAGTTTGACAATGGTAGTGAAAGGCTGACCGGTGATGTTATTCTGATGGATATCCTCCTGAGTCTGGATATCAAGGACTTGAATACCATCCCAAGCGGCAGCTACCTTATGCTTCCAAGCGGCAAGCTGGCGAGCCACAGCATAGTTGTCGGCCACGAGGCTCTCGAAACGCTTAGCCTCAGGCTCGTAGAAGCGAGCTATATAGTCTTCAATCATACGCTGCATAGTGTACTGCGGAGCGATATGTCCGATTGAACGCTTGATATACTGAATCCACTCGGGAGAATAGCCCTTGGAGTTCTTGGCAAAATAGAGCGGAATGATTTCGTTCTCAAGCATCGAATAGATAGTGGCAGCGTCGAGCTGGTCCTGCTGGCCCTGGTCGGTGTATGTGCGCTTGTCAGTAAGAGCCCAACCGGCCTTTTCATCAAGACGATAGCCCTCATACCACCAGCCGTCGAGCACTGAGAAGTTGAGCACACCGTTCATCTCAGCCTTTTCGCCCGATGTACCGGAAGCCTCAAGAGGACGTGTCGGGGTGTTGAGCCAAATATCGACACCGGTGACGAGACGTTTGGCAACAATCATATTGTAATCCTCAAGGAAGATAATCTTGCCCTGGAACTGCGGCATACGGGAGATTTCCATAATGCGCTTGATGAGTCCCTGTCCGGCGCCATCGGCGGGGTGAGCCTTTCCGGAGAAGATGAACTGCACGGGGAACTGCTCGTTGTTGACAATACGAGCCAGACGTTCGAGGTCTGTGAAGAGCAAGTGAGCGCGCTTATATGTAGCGAATCGGCGGGCAAAACCGATGATTAGGGCATTGGGGTTAATCTTATCGAGAATCTTCACCACAGCCGAGGGATCGCCCTGATTGGCAAGCCACTTGGCCTTGAAATCTCGTTTCACGAAGTTGATAAACTTGTTCTTGAGTTGAGTGCGCATAGCCCAGATATCCTCATCTTTCACCTTGAAGATGCCGTCCCAAGCTTTGGGATCGCTCTGGTGAGAGAACACCTGTTCGCCGAGATTCTTGGCATAGAACGCCTTCCACTCAGAAGCTGCCCAGGTGGGCATGTGGACACCGTTGGTGACATAGCCTACGTGGCTTTCCTCCCAGCTATAACCTTTCCAGAGACCTGCAAACATCTTCTTTGACACCTCACCGTGGAGCCAGCTTACGCCGTTGGCTTCCTGACAAGTGTTGAGAGCGAAAACGCTCATTGAGAAACGGTCCTGGCTGCCGGGGTTCTCGCGGCCCATATCCATAAGTTCCTGCCAAGAGATGCCGAGGCGCTCGGGGAACTCGTTGAGATACTTGTGAGCCAGCCCTTCGTCGAAATAGTCGTGGCCGGCAGGCACGGGAGTGTGGACAGTGTAGAGCGATGATGAACGCACCACCTCGAGAGCGGTCTGGAAGTCGAGTCCCTTTTCGTTGACATAATCAACAAGGCGCTGGAGGTTGAGCAGTGCGGCATGGCCCTCATTGGCGTGATAAATGGTGTGGTTAATGCCGAGTTTCTTAAGGGCAAGCACACCGCCGATGCCGAGCAGATATTCCTGCTTGATACGGTTCTCCCAGTCGCCGCCATAGAGTTTGTGAGTGATGGGGCGGTCAAACTCGGAGTTCATATCAAAGTCTGTGTCAAGTAGATAGAGCTTCATACGGCCCACATTGACACGCCAGATGTGAGAGTAGATGATTCGGCCGGGGAAGGGCACTTCGAGAATCATGGGTCGACCGCTCTCGTCGAGCACCTGCTCAATGGGAAGCTGGTTGAAGTTCTGCGGTTCGTAGTTGGCAATCTGCTGTCCGTCAACACTCAGGGTCTGAGTGAAATATCCGTAGCGATAGAGGAAGCCGATGGCAGTCATATCCACACGGGAGTCAGAAGCCTCCTTGATGTAGTCGCCGGCAAGGACGCCGAGACCACCGGAATAAATCTTAAGACAGTTGCACAGACCGTATTCCATCGAGAAATAAGACACCGAAGGAATATCCTTGCGCATAGGCTCAGCCATATAAGCCTTGAAGGCGGCATAGACTTGGTTGACGCGGTCCATCATATCCTTGTCAGCCATCACTTCGTCGAGGCGTTCGGAGGGGAGCTGTTGAAGCAGCATCACGGGGTTCTCGCCCGTTGCACGCCACAGGTCGTGGTCGAGGTCGCGGAAGAGATTCTTAGCATCACTGTTCCACACCCACCATAGATTGCGGGAGAGGATTTCGAGGGGTTTCAGCGCTTCGGGAAGCTGCGACTTCACAGTGATGTCGCGCCACGCGGGAGCGTTGGAATTACTTACAGGAAGTTTCATATATAAATAAAATATGTGTTTTTCTCACTTTTTGACTTTCGACAGGGCTTCAGAGTAGGCCTCGTCATAGAATTTGATAAAATTGCTCCAAGATGCGAGGTCGGCAGTGCGACGCGCCGCCTCAGAGATTGCGGCAAGCGCTTCAGTCGACTCACAACTGAGATAACGAAGGGATGCGGCTATATTATGGACCACATCGGGGTAATTTGAATCGCCTCGACCTATGACATTGACGCCGCAAGCATCAAACGTATTGTCGGCAGTTGATAGTATCCACTGCCCGAAACCGGATAGGGAGGTTGTGATGGTGGGGACTCCGAAAGCAACACTCTCAAGGGGAGTGTAACCCCACGGCTCATAATACGAGGGGAACACCGAGGCATCGGCGCCGATGAGGAGATCATAGTAAGCGCGATTAAAGATACCATCAGAGCCATTAAGATAACAGGGAACGTAGATTACCACCGTTCTCTGGTCTACATTCTCAAAGCCAAGACCTCGCATCCGGCAGATGACTGCATCGGAGTCGTAGTTGTGCACGCCGTGAGTGTTGATAGGCGAGTTGAGCGGTGTGTCACTCACAGCACTGCCGCTTATCCTATCACCGAGATCAGCTCGCGGTCCGGCAGTCCAGGCCGGCACCATCACGAACGCCACCATTTTACGGCAAGTATCAGCCTCAGAACGCAGACGTGACATCACATCGAGAAACACATCAAGCCCCTTGTTGCGATACTCACAGCGACCGCTCGTAACAACGATAAAAGCCGAATCGTCAAAGCATTGCCCGGTGAGAGCCGAGGCCACAGAGAGCATTGAACGGCGCGCCTCGCCACGCACTCCGGCAAAATCCTTGGCCGAGGGAACGAAATTCTTTTCAAAGCCGTTTGGAGTCACCACATCGGGACGACGCTCTAAGAGCTGCTCACACTCACGAGCAGTGATTTCGCTCACAGTGGTAAAAACATCGGCCTGATGAGCGGCAGCCTTCTCGATGGAGTGTTTCGCCTCCATATTAAGTTCTCGCGCCATCTGGTCGCCGTTATAACCTTCAAGATAATCATACAGCGGCTTGTTATTGCCACAAATACTGCGACCTATACTGGTGGCGTGAGTGGTAAACACCGTGGCCACACGGGGGAGCTTCCATTTTGTGTAAAGGAGTCCCATACCCGTGGTCCACTCATCAAAATGGGCCACAGCATTGAGATCAGAGCCATAGACTGAAGCGAGCACCGACTCAATAACGACACCTGAGGCTAAAGCAAATGCACACCCCTCGTCATAGTCGCCGTAAGCGTGAAGCGAATCAACGCCGAAACGATTCCACATCTCGGCGTAAAACTCATTCTTGACAGCATACATACCGTCAAACTTGACAAGAATAGCGATAGGCTTGCCGGGAATATTCCATCGTCCGACGCGCACACTCAATCCGTATGGCAACTGAACTTTGCGCGCCCACACACTGAGCCCGGCCACTCTAACCTCCGTAAACCACGGCGATGGCGTCTCAGCCGTCCAGACATCGGGGCCAATGAAGATAGTCTTGTCCTTATTGACCTTCTGCAAGGTTTTAGCCTTGGTGGAGAGCACCGTGTAGATGCCCCCTATCTTGTTACACACCTCCCAACTCACCTCAAAAAGCAAGTCGGGACGCAATGTAGCGGGGGTATTATTCATATTAAAAATCTGTTATGTCTACTTTTGCGACTGCAAAAGTACAAAAAAAATCCGATATTCCAATCAACTTCGACAATGCAACACGGACAAAACTACCGTTTTAGAGTGGAATGATTCAATCTAAATTTCCCCTTTAGGGCTTTAAAATGAATCTTGAGGGTGCGGGTGATAGACCAGAGGGGGGAGGACATTAGTGAAAGTTGAATACGGGTGCGGCGGAGGGTTGGCAGATGCCAGCGGGATAGTTCGGCAGCGACATCGCGCGCAAGATCGCAATCTCCGCTATTGAAGGCGAGGGAAACCACATAATCGGCCTTTCGGATGAAAAAATCAGTCATCATCATCATTGGAAAGGCGTAGACGTGAGCCAAGTCGCGGTGGCAACGCATCACTCGCAGATAAAATCGCGCACGCTTGACTTCGCTCTCGCCATTGCTCACGCTCCCGGACTCCACATTATATATATAGGTGGAGATTGGACAACCCACAGCATCGCCAATCGAGGCCAAAAATGCCATCAGGGGCACATCTTCGCACCCCCAGGAGGGGTTACACAATTGCTCCGGGGTGCTGTTGAGAAGATTTGCTACAGGCTCCCGACGCACCAAGGAAGCTGTAAGATTATATGGCAGAGCCGAGGTGTGGTTCATAACGCGCATCATCACTTCAGCGCCCGGAATCACTCTTCCATCTGTGGGGAGAGCGTCCGGATGCTCGCTGCCAAGGATTTCGTGACCGGTGGCAGCATTGCGCATAGTCCAGTCAGAGAATGCCACCGTCGCCTCAGGATGGGCGTCAAGCAGGGCGGAGAGGCGATCGAGCTTTAGAGAATCGGTCCAATAATCATCTCCGGCGCAATCGGTGACAAACTCTCCGCGACAGGCCTTGAAGGCATCGAAATAATTGCGCACAACCCCCTTGTTGGGAGACTTCGGCATCAGTCTGATCACCGTCGGGAAGCGTCGGGCATAATCCTCACAGATGGCTCGTGTGCCATCTGTTGAGGCATCGTCTGCAAGCAGAATTTCAAACGATGTGTGGCCCGTCTGAGCCAACACTGACTCGATAGCACGTGATATCGTGTCGGCTTGATTATATGTGATGATAATCACTGAAACGCGCGGATGCATATTGGCGGAGAGACAGAGAGGAGTGAGTGTCTAAAAAAAGCCTCCTCCAATAATGGAGGAGGCCATATGAGATGAAAAAACTTTTTTAGTTGCGTGGCTTAGCCGTTGTATTTCTTCATGCAAGCGATGAGGTCGAGCACCTTGTTAGAATAGCCGATCTCATTGTCATACCAAGAAACAACCTTCACGAAGGTGGGGGTGAGCTGGATACCGGCCTTCTTGTCGAAGATAGAGGTGCGGGGATCGCCGAGGAAGTCGCTTGAAACGACGTCGTCCTCAGTGTAGCCGAGGATACCCTTGAGTTCGCCTTCAGAAGCCTCCTTCATAGCGGCGCAGATTTCGTCGTATGTGGCGGGCTTGGCGAGGTTGACAGTGAGGTCAACTACAGAGACATCGAGGGTGGGAACGCGCATTGACATGCCGGTGAGCTTGCCGTTGAGTTCGGGAATCACTTTGCCCACAGCCTTAGCGGCGCCGGTCGACGAGGGGATGATGTTGCCGGCAGCGGCACGGCCACCACGCCAGTCCTTCATAGAGGGACCGTCAACAGTCTTCTGAGTAGCGGTGGTAGAGTGAACGGTGGTCATAAGACCGTCGAGGATGCCAAACTTGTCGTTGAGCACCTTGGCGATAGGAGCGAGACAGTTAGTGGTGCAAGAAGCATTTGACACAAACTGCTGTCCGGCATAAGTGTGGTCATTGACACCGCAAACAAACATGGGGGTGTCGTCCTTTGAAGGAGCCGACATCACCACATATTTAGCGCCGGCCTCGATGTGAGCCTGAGCCTTCTCCTTGGTGAGGAAGAGACCGGTTGACTCAACAACATATTCAGCACCAACCTCGCCCCAGGCGATTTCTGCGGGGTTCTTGCAAGCGGTGACACGGATAGACTTGCCGTTGACGATGAGAAGATTCTTCTCAAGATCGTAGTCTACAGTGCCGTCAAACTGCCCGTGCATAGTGTCATACTTCAACATATATGCCATATAGTCCACGGGGAGAAGGTCGTTGATGGCAACAACCTCAATGTCGTTGCGCTTTGTGGAAGCGCGGAATACGAACCGGCCGATGCGGCCAAAACCATTGATACCTATTTTTGTCATAATAAAAAAAGAAAATAGTATATGTCTTTTTTTTAATTGAAACTTTCAAATTGCCGGCCGACAACACACTCGTTATCAACACATTAAGCACCATTTTAGACAAACCGTGCTTTTATCGCCACAAAATTAGTAATTTTTTTTCATATTGAGTATCTATTAAGGTCAAAAAGTTGGTCAAATTGGAGTAATTAAGCCACAGGGAAGCAATTTGTATTAAAAAATGTTTAAGGTAGGAGGATTGTCACATTTATTAGCTAACTTTGCTTCCAAATAGTTAAAATTTTCATCACCCTAAAATTCAAGCTGATAATATGGCTTTCTTCAAAGAATTTAAAGAGTTTGCGATGCGCGGCAACGTCATCGATATGGCTGTCGGTGTAGTGATTGGCGGCGCTGTTGGCAAGATTATTTCTGCGCTTGTCGATGATATCATTATGCCCCTTGTCGGTGTGGCCACCGGCGGGATGAATTTCACTGACTTCAAGTTTGTGATTCAGCAGGCTGTGATTGACGGTACCACACAGGAGATTCTGAAGCCCGAAGTGACGCTCAACTGGGGCACGTGGGTGCAGAC
>JAFLRW010000042.1 GCA_022511285.1 Duncaniella sp. | reverse complement strand
CTATACGACGTCCATCCGCCGTTACAACGCCGGTCACATTGCCGGCCTCGTCAATTACCACATCTGTGACTCGAGTCCCGAAAAAGACCTCTCCCCCACATCTTATAATGGTTTCACGTATTGATTTAATCACGGCAGGCAATTTGTCAGTGCCTATATGTGGATGAGCATCAACGAGTATATCTTCAGATGCTCCGTGAGCCACGAGGATATTGAGAATCTTATCCACCGACCCGCGTTTTTTACTCCGTGTATATAGCTTCCCGTCAGAGAAGGCGCCCGCGCCCCCCTCTCCGAAACAATAGTTTGAGTCAGGGTCAACAATGTTCTCCCGAGATATACGCGCCATATCCACACGCCGGGCATCGACATCCTTGCCACGTTCAAGTAAAATCGGCTTTAATCCAAGTTCAATAAGCCTGAGTGCAGCAAAAAGCCCCGCCGGCCCGGCCCCAACCACTACTACCGAAGGTGCGTGAGCTGACACAGCTTCATAGTGTGGGACTTCTATATCCGGAGTGAGTGAGGCCGGAGCCTCGTCAATCCACACTTTGACGGAAAGATTGACCACAACACGCCGCTGGCGTGCATCGATAGAGCGACGAATTATTCGCAAATAATTAATTCGCTCCTGTGCCACTCCTAACGTGGAGGCCGTAGCAGCCTTGAGAAGCGAGTCAGTAGCCGCCGTGCGCGGATCGGTGCGTAATTCTACGTTCTGCTGCATAAACAAGTGAGGTAATTTAAATTTTTTTGGTGTTCAGCTCCATTTTGTGCAACACGTGACGAATCCACCAACTGATGGTGGCAATGGCTACAAAAAATGCTAATATGTCAGACGCTGCCATTGATGCCCACACTCCCGGAATGCCCCAAAAGCGAGGGAGCACCAACAGAAATGGCAGCAAAAAAAGCAGTTGACGTGTAAGCGAAAGGAATATGGAAAACTTGGGCTTGCCGACACTCTGAAAGAAGTTTTGAATCACAATCTGGGCTCCTACCACAGGATAACAAATAAAATAGATGCGGAATCCTTCGCGGGAAATTCTCACAAGAGTATCATCTGCCGTAAACAGTCCGCTGACGCTATCAGGCAGACCTTCACCCACTATCCACCCTATACTTGTGATAATTACTCCAAGCAATATGCCGAATCGGAGTGTTCGTTTGACGCGGCTGAAATTACCGGCACCTATATTATAGCCAAGTATGGGCTGCATACCTTGAGTAACGCCAAACACAATCATCACAAAAAACATAGTGGTGCGATTGATAATTCCGTAGGCGCCCACACAGAGATTGCCATCATTGCCGCCGTAATCGAGAAGAGCTCGATTAAGGAAAATAACCACAACGCAGGCGGTAACGTTCATTAGGAACGGAGAAAGACCTATGGCATAAATGCGCTTGGCAATAGTCCAGACAAGCCATCTGTTGTCGCGCCGGAAATGGATTGAACTTTCGGGTGAGAGAAAATGGGTCATAACCCAGATGCAGGCGGTAAACTGTCCGCAGACAGTGGCCCATGCTGCTCCGCTAATGCCCCATTTGAGTTTAAATATAAATATAGGTGCCAACACAAGATTGACCACTACTGAAATGAGGGCCGACATCATTGCCTTACGGGGGTATCCTGTGGCTCGCATAAGGTTATTGAGTCCTATAAACACATAAGCTATCGGAGTGGCAAAAAGTATCACCTTCATAAACTCGCGTGCATAAGGAATGGTTGCCTCGGTGGCCCCGAAGAAATACAATATAGGATCAAGGAATAGGAGCGTCAGTCCGCCAAACACGATGGAGTGGATAATGCAGAGTATAAAGACATTGTTGACCACATCCGTGGCACGCTGATAGTTGCGCTGGCCGAGAAATATAGAACTGATGGCAGCTCCTCCGGCAGCAATCACCATACAGAAGGCGGCCACAAGGTTCATAAGCGGAAAGGTAATAGCCAATCCGGCTATGGCCATCGGGCCTACGCCGCGACCTATAAATATGGAGTCAATTATATTGTAGAGCGATGTGGCCACACTCGCTATAATTGCCGGTATGGAGTATTGAGCCAATAGGCTTCCTATCGACTTTATGCCGAGGTCGTCGGTTGAAGTGCCTGCCTTGATTTTATCTTGAGCCATAACAGAATTTGATTATAGTGGACTGTCGTCAGCCTCACTTTGAGCGCTCACGCCACATCTCAAGCAGCTTCATCATATCGGGCGGAACGGGGGCTGTGAAAAACATTTCCTGCCCGGTGACAGGATGAACAAATCCAAGGGTGCGGGCGTGAAGAGCCTGACGCGGACATACTTCCATACAGTCACGGATAAATTTCTGGTAAGCCCCGGAGCGTTCGCCGCGTAATATCTTGTCTCCGCCATAGCGTTCGTCGGCAAAAAGCGGATGTCCGTTATGTGATAGATGGACTCTGATTTGATGTGTACGTCCTGTCTCAAGCACACACTTTACTAAGGCGGTATGAGTGAAATCCTCCAACGTCTCGTAGTGGGTCACAGCGTGTTTCCCTGCAGGGTCATCAGCCGGAAGCACGGCCATACGGAGCCTATCCTTGGGATGGCGCCCGATATTCCCCTCTATGCGCCCGTCTTTCGGGTCCGGCAGGCCCCACACAAGAGCATAATACTCTCGTTTTGTAGTTTTTTCAAAGAATTGGCGGCCAAGGTGAGTCTTGGCATCAGGCGTTTTTGCCACAACAAGGAGTCCGGAGGTGTCTTTGTCAATACGATGCACCAAGCCGAGACGAGGGTCGCTGACATCATAGTCAGGAGTATCGCGGAAATGCCAGGCAAGAGCGTTGACCAGTGTGCCGGTGTAGTTGCCGTGGCCGGGATGGACCACCATTCCGGCCGGCTTGTTGACCACAAGAACCGTATCATCCTCATAGACTATATCCAGGGGAATATCCTCTGCTATAATCTCAAATTCATAGCGAGGACGATCCATCACAATCTGAATGAGGTCATGAGGCTTTACTCGGTAGTTTGACTTAACGGCACGTCCATTTACAAGGATACACCCGGCCTCGGCAGCCTGCTGGATGCGGTTGCGCGAGGAGTGCTGCATGCGTATCACAAGAAACTTGTCAACACGCAGCAATTCCTGCCCCTTGTCGGCCACAAAACGGAAATGTTCATACATCCCGCCGCCATCCTCGCCGGCTACAGTATCAACATCATCTTCAATCTCCGTTGTGTCAGTCAGTGGTTCTTCAGCCATAACGCTGATGTCAAAAAAAAATAATTATTCAAACAGATCTAACTGGTCAGTCTCAAATACATCGTTGACGAGCGAATCAGCCGCCTCAAAGTCAGGCATTCCTTCGCCAACCTCAAGTTCAATCACAGCATTAATGGGCACACGGGCTCCAGGCATAAGGCGCGCACCTTTGTATCTCACGCCCAACACAAGGTCTTTATAGTCGCTCGGCACACGGCGTTCCACCACGTTCTTGATATCCAATCCTTCCAAAATAGAACGTGCTTGCCTCTGTGAAATGTCGGTGAGGGTTGGAAGCGTCACCATCTTGGGCGAGAACGCATTTATGGTCAGATACACCTCACGCCCCTCCTTTACCACAGTGCCGGCCTTCGGATTCTGCTCAATCACTGTTCCAGGAGCTGTGCGAGAGTCGTAGACGGAATCGGCCACAACCCCTTCAAGCCCTTCGGCTGTCAATGCGGTCAAGGCCTGATTGTAGGGTAATGAGCGCACAACGGGGACCTTGATTGTGTCGCCATGGCGTGTCCAAAAGCCAAGAAACACGTCAGCCCCGAACACTATAAGCAGCGTAGCCACTGCCATCAACAGCAGATTCAATAGCAACTTTTTCATTTTTCAAGAGCAATGTCAAATACGTCGTCAATAGTCGTCACATACCTGAACGTCAATCCTTCGAGATATATGGGGCGTATCTCCGATATATCCTTTCGATTGTTCTCACAGAGCACAATGTCAGTGATACCGGCACGCTTGGCAGCCAAAATTTTCTCTTTGATACCTCCAACAGGTAATACCTTCCCGCGGAGAGTTATCTCGCCCGTCATTGCTAAACGCGAGCGGACAGGCTTGCCTGTCATAGCCGAAAGTATCGAGGTGCACATAGTGATGCCGGCAGAGGGGCCATCCTTCGGGATTGCCCCCTCGGGCACATGTATGTGAAGCTGGCGAGTGTCAAACCACTCCGGCTCTACACCATACTTTGCCGCACGGGCTTTTACCACCTGCATTGCAATTACGGCACTCTCTTTCATCACATCACCCAAGTTGCCGGTAATAGTGAGTTTTTCGCCTTTTCCTTGAGTGAACCCACTCTCAATAAATAGGATTTCGCCTCCGGCCTGTGTCCAAGCCAGGCCTACAGCGACGCCCGGTATATTCGTCACCTCATACCGTTCGGGAGTGTATCGCTCCACGCCCAAATATTCTTGCACACCATCGGGGGCCACCGTAGCCGAAAAGTCCTGTCCGCGCATCTTGCGCAGAATAATCTGGCGCACCACCTTGGCCAGCATCTTTTCAAGCTGACGCACACCGCTTTCCGATGTATAGCTCTCTACAATCTTTGTGATTGTCTCCGGAGGGAAATCAAAGTAATCGGCCTCAAAACCGTTTTGAAGAGCTATACGGGGAATCAGATGCCTGCGGGCAATCTCCACCTTTTCTTCGAGCAGATAACCGGAAATGTCAATAATCTCCATACGGTCAACCAACGGCTGTGGTATGGTCTGCAGAGTGTTGGCTGTGGCTATAAAAAGCACCTGCGAGAGGTCATAGTCCACATCTATATAATTATCGTGGAAATGCACGTTCTGTTCGGGGTCGAGCACCTCGAGTAGGGCTGCAGAGGGATCACCCTTATAGTCAGAACCTGTCTTGTCAATTTCATCAAGCAACAACACAGGATTAGAACTGCCGGCACGCCGGATGGCGTCAATGATGCGGCCCGGCATAGCTCCGAGATATGTGCGGCGATGTCCGCGTATCTCAGCCTCATCGTGCAGGCCGCCGAGCGACACCCTCTGATAGTCTCTGCCGAGAGCACGGGCTATTGACTGCCCTAACGAAGTCTTTCCAACTCCGGGAGCTCCCACAAGGCAGACTATAGGCGAGCGACCGTTAGGATTATTCATCATTACGGCCAACTGCTCCAAAATGCGCTCCTTTACCTTCTCAAGGCCATAGTGGTCCGCGTTGAGCACCTCCTCTGCTTTGCTGAAATCGGTGTTAAGATTTGATTTCTTCCCCCAAGGTAATTCCGTGAGGGTCTGCAGATATGAATATTGCACTGAATAGTCGGGCGACTGCGGATTGAGGCGACGCAATTTTTCCACCTCCTTGTCAAACCGCTTTTTCACATCTTCAGGCATATCCAACTCCTCAGCTTTCGCCGATAATTCTTCAGCATCATTTTCATCTCCGTAAAGTTCCTCGCGCAAAGCGTCAAACTGATGCTGGAGTATCATATTCCGCTGATGATCTTCGAGATTGCGACGAGTCTTGCGCATAATCTCAGCTTTCAACTCGGCAATCTGCTCTGATTGGGAAAGCAAAGTGAGCAGATAGACGGCTCTATCCTTAACACGGGCCTTGCGCAGCATAGCAATCTCGTCGTCAACAGGGAACGTTGAGTGAGTGGCTATGATGTTAATCATCACGGTGGGCGAATCGACGTTCTCCAGATTGAATATCATATCGCGATGCTGCTCTTGATCCTGCTTGATGATATTCATCGTTATGTCGCGAATCTGCGCCACCATTACAGCAAACTCCTTGTCAGTGACTCTCGGGTTAGTCTCTTTCACCGGCTTGGCTTTCACGCTCAGTGTCCCGCTTATCGTAGAGCCTGCTCCCTCTCCGGTGATGACAATCTTCTCCTGTCCCACACAAACAGCAACCTTCGACCCGTCAGGGAGCTCAAACACTTTCACCACCACAGCCACTACACCATATTTGTGCAGCCCGCTCACGGTGGGATTATTGTCGTTAGGATCTATCTGGCAAAACACCCCAATCGGAATTCCCTTGGCTGAAGCTTCGTTTATAGTGGCCGCCGTTGAATCGCGTGTGATGTCAATGGGGAACGTTACACCGGGAAACAACACCGTCTCTCGCAAGGACACTACAGGGAGATCATCTAAATTCGGCTCCTGTGCAGGCACAGAGTTCGTAAGATCAATCGGTCCGATTGACACTATCTTCGGTTCTTCTTTCATACTCTTAATTTCAGCCTCCAAAGTTAGCAATTTTTTGCCGAATTAGAAAGAAATCATCCCAGGAATCGCATGATTGCTTGTTAACATTTTTTAATTTCTATGGGCAATATTTTGGCACACAGCGAGTGGTACCTTTGTTGCGTAAATGAATTCAAAACCGACCAAACAAACAATTTTACTATGTACATTATCTCAAACCGAGTGGTTGACACCATCAACCGTCTTCCCGACAAAGACCGCCTCCCCATCAGCCGTGCCCTCAGCGCCAATCTGCTCCACGGCATTCCGCCTGAAAGCACTCTAACCCCTCTGCAGTGTATTGTCTATGCTATGATACGCCACTATGTGAAGCAGGACACCGAGCGTGGTGCCACTCCGGCCGTCAGTTGTTCATTTATGCCACGAGGGTGCGCCTTCGGCTGAAAATGGAGTGTAGACACACACCGCATAGCGCCACCCGCGCTCTCTTCGCCCTATGGTGAACTGCGGTTCATAGGCCACACCGAGCAGATAGTCGCCACACAGACCATCGCCGGAGGGGTCCATCGCCTCGACGTCCGATACGCCCGGAGGTATGGCATAGACTGTATATCTCATCAACTCACCCGGACTTCCGCTACACTCATCCCACATCAGCACATCCCCCTTCTGACGCAGATTCTGCGGTCTCCCAACCGGAACACCATCAGTCCTCACCACTTCAGGGGTCAATGCTTGTGTGTCAAAGCGCGTCTCCAGCACACTCCTAATATGAGACAGAAACTTTGCGCTATATACCATCACACCCTGATTGCCGTCGATGCTCTCGGCTCGATTGCTATCAATTCGCGCCCCGACATCCTTGATATTATCCCATCTGCTCCCCTGCTCTATCCGCTCCAAGGTAAGGCTCGAGTAGAGGTGTGTGCCAAACTGATTAGCCGCAAGGCTCCACCATCTCACCAATGGGCCAAAAGGCGCCGTCGGATGAATGGCACTCCAATAAATCTGCGGGGAAACAAAATCCACAGTCCCCTGATACATCCATGCAAGAGGGTCGGAAAAAATCTCGGCATATTGCCAATCCGACGCCTTGACATCACAACCCTCCACCCCCCAAAGCGGCGCTGAAGAGTCCGCCTTGCCTGCCACCCCCGCAGGGGAGATACCGAAACGGCACCCCGACCGCGTATCAGCAATCATTGCGGCCACATCAGCCACCAACTTATTGATATTGGCTCGACGCCACGCTCCGATGCTCATTCCGGTATTTAGTCTCTGATACAGCTGATAGTCAGGAGCTTCACGGCTCTCGGGGATGCGATTGGGATAAAAATAATCGTCAAATATCAATCCATCCACATCATAGCCGTCCACAATCTCACGGCAGATATTTACAATATGCTGCCTCACCTCCTCCAGCCCGGGATTAAACACGGTGTATTTACCATATTTCAGCAGCCACCCGCGCTCCTTCCATTTGCGGTCAGGCTCGGTGTTGTAGTCGGTGCCCGTCGACCATCTAAAAGGATTGACCCACGCATAACACTCCAAGCCACGCCTATGACACTCCTCAGTGACAAACTCTAAAGGATCCCACTTTGGCGCAACGCCGCGCTGTCCGGTCAGAAATGCACTCCACGGCTCAAGCTCCGATTGATACATCACATCCCCCATAGACCGCACCTGAAAGCATACTGTGGTAAATCGCATTTCGGCCACCGCATCGAGCAGCTCTGCCAACTCGGCCTTCTGCTGCGCTGCAGTCCGGCTGTCGACACCACTCCTCGACGGCCAATCAATCCCCCACACAGTAGCCACCCACACCCCTCGCATCTCGCGTTTGGGCGAACTGTGGACACTCTGCATCACTGCTATCAGCGCGAGCATCAGCGGCAAAAGTCGTTTTCTCAACATACCTGATTCTGCTGGTATTCCAATTTATCTCTGCAAAATTAACACATTTTTATAAAAATACCACCTCTACATCTTCGGTTTTCGCAAAAAATAAGTTAATTTTGCAGTTTGAAAAATAGACCTATTCCCGAATATGTCAAAAATCGTTCATATCCTGCTCTCTATCATAGCCTCGGCAGCGTTGGTGTCGTGCGGCGAGTATCAGAAAGTGCTCAAAAGCACTGACCCGGATTATCGTCTCGACTATGCCAAACGTGCATTTGAGGCAAAAAGATACACTCAAGCCGCCACTGCGCTTGAAAACGTCCCCACAGCTTTTCGCAACTCCGAGAAAGCCGAGGAGGCACTGTATCTAATGGCCCTCGCCAATTATGAGAATCAGGACTATGAGACCTCGGGCAACACCTTCAAACTCTATAACCAGCGTTTCCCAAAAGGAAAGTATGCCGAGTTGGCCCGATTCTATGCCGGATATGGCTACTATCTCGACTCCCCCGACCCTCAACTTGACCAAACCGGGACATACAAAGCCATCGAGGAGCTACAAGCATTCCTTGACCTTTTCCCCAGAAGCGACAAAGTGTCAATAGCCCAAAACGCAATTTTCGAGCTCCAAGACAAGCTCACACTGAAGCAACTCGAGAACGCTCAGCTATATTACAACCTCGGCACATATATGGGCAACAATTATGAAAGCGCCATCATAGTAGCCCGAAACGCAATAAAGGATTATCCCTACTCCAAATACAAGGAAGACCTTGAGCTACTGATTCTCAAAGCTAAATACCAAGAGGCTCGAGAGAGCGTAGTGGAAAAGAAAGCCGAACGCTATGCCGAGGTCATTGACGAGTATTACTCTTTCATCAACAACTATCCCGATACTCCTAACCGCAAGGAAGCAGACAATATCTTTGCTATCGCAAGCAGATATGCGGCCAAGTAAAATATAAAACCATTTTTCAGAAACAAAACCATCATTTTTATTATAAATGGACTACAAAAAGACAAAAGCCCCTCTCAACACCAAGACCCGCGACCTCATCACAATGAGTGAGGACACCGGTAATGTATATGAGACTGTCTGCATCATCGCCAAGCGCGCCAATCAGATAGCCGGCGAGATGAAACACGACCTTGAGAAGAAGCTCCAAGAGTTTGCTTCGCTCAGCGACAACCTTGAAGAAGTGTCGGAAAATCGCGAGCAGATTGAAATCTCTCGTTTCTACGAGCGTCTCCCCAAACCGACTCTCATAGCCACCGAGGAATATCTCGAACACAAAATCAACTTCCGCAACCCTGCAAAGGACGCCCTTGACGAGTAATAACAGCCCCCTTCGGTAATCACCGGGGATTGAAGCAACTGATATTCAGCACCATCCTCGCACCACACTGTCTTGCGACAGGGTATAGTGCGAGGATGGTGCTGTTATTTACGTCCTATTTTTCTATTTTAAATCTATCTGCAGCGCTGAGGAATGGGAAACGCTCCCTGGAACGGTCGAGATGCGAACGATCAATATAGGCATAGAGATAACCTGTGCGATGCGTCTCCTGTATCGGCTCTCCAAGATTAGAATAGATGGCGGAGTCGGAGCGTTCATAGGAGCCATAATCATCTGTCCCGATGCGATTCGCACCGACGGTGTAACACTGGTTCTCAATAGCTCTTGCTGCAAGAAGCGTATGATACTGGTGGCGGCGGGAATGCGGCCAGTTGGAGGGGACCAGCATCACATCATACGGCTTGGCGGGGTTGTTTCGACACCACACCGGAAAACGGAGGTCAAAGCACACCGTCAGAGCAAGATCCCAACCTCTGAATCTCACCACCGCCGGGAGCTCCGAGCCGGGCGAATACACTTTATCCTCGGTCGAAAGCGGGAAAAGATGGCGCTTATCATAATATGTGGCATCGCCACACGGTTCAACGAAAAAGGCTCGATTACAACATCTCCCCTCGCCTGTCTTGGCTAAATAGCTTCCAGCAATGGCAAACCCAAAAAACTGCGCCCAACGCTTAACAGCCGTAATCGTCGGACCATCCGTGGACTCAGCCAACGATGATGCAATGTGGCGATCGGCCACAAAAGCTGTAGTAAACAGTTCGGGCAGCACCGCCACATCGGTATCCGGCTCCACAAGACTCAAAGCGTGAGCAACCGCCACAATATTCTCCTCAGGGGAGGCATAGACTATATCCAGCGGGAGAACACAGATTTTCATACTTTACCGTATCTTATTTTTCAGTCAGGAGTTTTCCGCATTGATTCCCACAAACGGAGCATAGTATGCTCTTATTGCAGCCATATCGGCTTCAATGTCGCCGGTGGGAACGAATGTCTCCTCCAAATGAACCGTCTTTGTTTTGGCATCAATGGCGCCAAGTATCACCGGCACTTTGGCCCCCACAGCTATCCGAAGAAAGCCGGTGTGCCATTCAGCAACCTTGGCCCGAGTCCCCTCAGGGGCTATGGCTAACGTCATTCGGTCAACATCGCTGAATTTGCTGATGAGCTGCGGTGTGAGCGACTTCCCTTTGCCTCTTGCCACCGGAATGCCCCCCATGGCTCTAAGCAACAGACCCATAGGGAAGAAGAACCACGAGTCCTTCATCAGAAATCCGGCTCGCCGCCCTAACGACCACCACGCAAACTCTCCAAGCACGAAATCCCAGTTAGAGGTGTGTGGCGCCACGCAGACTATACACTTTGGATAGTCCGGCACAGTGCATTTCACTGTCCAGCCGAAGAGGCGAAGCGCAAACTTAGCGAACCACATCAGAAAACATCCATACCGACCGATTATTCAGCCACTCGCTTGCGGTTTGCCTCCTTGTATTCAGCGGGGAGTGCGGCATTCATTTTCTTGAGTATCTCCTCTATCTTGGCATTAAACTGCCCCTTGAGCTGGCGGAAGGCGGCTTTGAAATATTTGCTCTTTTCCACATTGTACTCGCGGCGAGTGGCGAACGATGACACTGCATTGGGGAAGGCCACATTCATCAAACGTATAGCATTATATTGAAGATCGGCCACATCGAGGATAATCTCGTTGAGCTTATTCTTATCAATGCCGGGCACGGTGAGTTCGGCCACCACACACTCGCCTGCAAGTGCGCCGCAAATCATGCGAATCTCTTTCTTGAGGGTTCTTTTATTTGTTGCCATAATCGCTTTGTATTTCTATTTATGATAATAACGTAAAAACCGTAGGATATTGTTTTCAGACTTGCATAAGAATTTTTCGGAGGGCGTCGTAAGATGCCGAGATTCTCACCTCCTTTCGGAGCGGCTTCTCTTGGCGAACAGCGGGAGCGAATGTAATCCCCGTCGCCTCAGCCACAGGGCGTGGGAACTTAGCCGGATGGGCCGTCTCGAGCACTACGCCCTTCTCGCCCGGCTTAATGTCGCGTTTCAATGCAGCAAGAGCTGTGGCTCCGTGAGGATCAAGCAGATAGCCGTCATCCCGATAGGTCTCTGACATCGTCTCAAGAATCTCCGAATCAGAAATGCTGTAGCCGGCCACTAATTCCGACAGCGCGGAGTAGTCCCCGTCAAAAAGCTCTGTGATGCGCGAAATATTCGATGGATTGCCCACATCCATTGCCGCAGCCACTGTGCGGACAGCGCGGCGGGGAGCAAACACACCGTCGCGCAGGTAATCGGCCGTAACGGAATTGGCATTGTTTGCCACAATGAATCGCTTTACCGGCAGCCCCATTCTGTAGGCCAGCAGGGCCGCCGTGAGATTGCCAAGATTGCCCGAGGGGATTGACATCACTACCCCGCTACCGACACCGTCAGTGTGGACCAATGAGGCATACGCGTGGAAGAAATAGAATGTCTGGGGAAGCAGGCGGCAGATATTGATTGAGTTGGCTGACGTAAGTGTGTGGACCGCGCGCAACACCGGATCGGAAAATGCCTGTTTGACCATCCGTTGACAGTCATCAAACGACCCGAGCACTTCGATGGCACGGATGTTTGAGCCGGGATAATAGAGCTGCGCCCTCTGCAGAGGCGTGAGCAGCCCATGAGGATACAGCACACACACCTCCACTCCGGGAATCCCGAGAAAACCGTTGGCCACGGCGCCGCCGGAGTCACCCGACGTGGCCACGAGCACTTTCACGCCACGACCTGTCCCGGCTGAATAGTAGCCGATGACTCTCGCCAGAAAGCGCGCCCCCACATCCTTAAATGCAAGTGTAGGCCCGTGAAACAGTTCAAGGACATATCTGTCAGAGGTTAGCGGCACGAGAGGCACCTCAAATGTAAATGTCTCGTTGACAATCCTTTTTATTACTGACGACTCCATATCCTCGCCCAAGATGAGATCGGCTACCACGTAAGCAATATCACGTATTCCCATCTCGGATATATTATTGAAAAACGCACCCGGAATCACCGGAATCCGTTCAGGCAAAAACAGACCCCCATCAGCTGCAAGTCCGGTCATCACAGCCTCACGCAGTGTCACGGGTGCCGATTGTCTGTTTGTGCTATAAAATCTCATTTACAAAAGAAAAAATATTAACGTTGTTGACGATGCACAAAGTTAACATTTTCCTTTTAAATATCCAATAACTGTGATTCTTAAAATGAGTTATAACACACTATATGCTCGCCACTCGACGTTAATAAAGAAGTAATCCCCACTCCGAGATGACCTCACAC
>JAFLRW010000041.1 GCA_022511285.1 Duncaniella sp. | reverse complement strand
GACAATAGCTCTTATAACGGGTGTTACGGGCCAGGATGGCAGTTATCTTTCAGAGTTTTTATTGGCCAAGGGCTATGAGGTGCATGGCACAATCCGTCGGTCGTCTGTTGACTATCGTGAGCGGATAGCACATCTTGAGGGCCGGCCTCATTTTCATTTGCATTATGCTGATATGAGTGATTCGATGTCGATAATGCAGGTGGTGGGTGCGGTGCGTCCGGATGAGATATACAATCTTGCGGCCCAGAGCCATGTTCAGGTGTCGTTCACGTCGCCGGAGTATACGGCCGATGTCGATGCTACGGGTGTGTTGCGAATCCTTGAGGCTGTGCGGCTGAGTGGTCTTGCGGAGAGCTGCCGCATCTATCAGGCGTCGACCTCGGAGCTTTACGGGAAGGTTGAGGAGGTGCCGCAGAATGAGCAGACGCCTTTTCATCCCTATTCGCCTTATGCTGTGGCAAAGCTTTATGGTTTTTGGATAGTTAAGGAGTATAGGGAGGCTTACAATATGTATTGCTGCTCGGGAATATTGTTTAATCACGAGAGTGAGCGCCGCGGGGAGACGTTTGTGACGCGAAAGATAACGCTTGCGGCGGCTCGCATTGCTCAGGGGAAGCAGGATAAGCTCTATTTGGGTAATCTCTCATCGCTGCGCGATTGGGGTTATGCCAAGGATTATGTGGAGTGTATGTGGCTGATATTGCAGCAGCCTAAGGCAGATGATTTTGTGATAGCTACGGGCGAGCAACATTCCGTGCGCGAGTTTTGCCAGTTGGCTTTCCGTCGTGCGGGCATTGAGCTTCGATTTGAGGGCGAGGGGGCTGACGAGAAGGGGATTGATGTAAAGACGGGACGGGTGCTTGTTGAGGTGTCGGCAGATTTTTATCGTCCGAGTGATGTGGTCAATCTGTGGGGCGACCCGTCGAAGGCCCGACGCGAGTTGGGGTGGGATCCGAGCCGCAAGACCTCGTTTGAGCAGTTGGTGAATCTGATGGTTGACGCTGATATGGCTAAGGTGGCTGTGGAGCGTGTCGGGGAGAAGGTCAGGACTAATCTTGCGGAGTATTTGGAGAAGGGAATTGTGAAGTAGGGGTCATTTGAAGTCGATGAGGAGTTGAGTGAAGTGGTCGGGCTTGCGACGTGGGTCGATAAAAGCCATTTTCAGGAGGTAGTCGCGACAGCGTTTCACCTCCTTAAGGCTGTCTGTGTGTTTGAGCCGTTTGATGGCCGACGGGGGTATGGGGATGGTGTATTTGAACATAGCCGAACCGCCGTCAATCATCTGCTGTGTGCGTGTGAGGATTGTGGCCGTGTGGTTGGCCCATTCCGGGCCTCTGCGGTGGCAGATGGCGTCGATGAGGGTGATGAGTAGGGTGAAACGCTTGCGTCCGGCGCAGACGTATTGGAGTTTGCGCAGGTGGTGGTCTTTCATTCGTTCGGCTTGGGCTCCCCAGCGGGTGGTCCAGAGCTGATGTCGCACCAGGAAGTCGACTTGGTCAATGACTTTGCGTTCGAAGCGCAGCCGGCGCATTATGCGGCGAGTGAGACCGGAGCCTGTCTGGTCGTGGTTGGGGAAGTGCCAGTGGCCTTTGGAGTCCTTTAACGCTGTGGAGGGTTTGCCGACGTTGCAGAAGAGGGCAGCGAGTCGGAGTTCGAGCGGAGCGTCGTCGGGGAGATGTCTCAGTGTGGCGAGGGTCTGTTGCCAGACGGTGGTTTGATTCTTTGAGGATGTTGGCTGCGAGCGTTGGGCGGCGACTTCGGGGAGCATATATTGCAGGGCGCCGGTGTCGGCAAGCATCTCGAGGGCTCGGATGTGATTGGGCCCTGAGAGGATGTGCTCGAGTTCGGTGTGGCAGCGAGTGGGGGTGACTATGCTCAGGCGAGGGATGTTTCTCATCAGCCCTTGCAGAGTGGAGTGCTCGATTTCCCATCCGAAGCGAGCTGCAAAGCGCAGGGTGCGATAGATGCGCACAGGGTCGTCGTCGTAGGTGGTGTCGGGGTCGGCCGGAGTGCGTATCACACACCGGCGAATGTCGCTAAGCCCTGTGCCTGTGATGTCGACCGTTTGTCGGCGGCAGATGTCGTAGTAGAGCGAATTGATGGTCAGGTCGCGGCGCATGCAGTCCTCTTCGATGGTGCCGAAGGCTGTCTCGGGGCAGCGTGAATTGCGGTCGGTGTATTTCTCGCGTCGGGTCTGCACGAGCTCTATTTCCTGGTCGGGAAACTCTCTGAGAGATAGCCTTGCGGTGCCGAATCTGTGGAATCGGACCGGCTCATCAACGAGCAGATTGCGCTGATGGAGCCAGTCGGCAAACCGGATGCCTCCGTTCGGGAGGTCGACAGCCATGTCGATGTCCTTGATTGGGAGTCCCATCGCTTCGTCGCGGCAGCATCCTCCCACGGCGTAGAGGTGTCCCCACCATTGGGTGTTGAGGGCAAGCTGACACAGGTAGTGGCATATCTGATGATATACCTCAGTGGTCATCTCAGTGTCTCAAGCCATTGAGATAGCTCGGCGAGCATCTCGGAGTGATATTTAAAGGAGTCGCGATATCCCCAGCCGTGACCTCCGGAGGGCCAGATGTGGATGGCGGCGGGGACTCCGGCTGCGTTGAGGGCCTCGAAATAGGCTGTGGAATTGTGGGGTGGCACAGCCTTGTCGTCGGCGCTGAGGAGCATTATGGCAGGGGGAGTGGCCGGGGTGACTCTCTTCTCGCCCGAGTATTCCCATTCAAGGGCACGCGAGGCGTCGCGGCCCAGCAGATTGTCGTGAGAGCCTTGATGGGTGTAGGCTCTGTCCATGGTGATGACGGGATAGAAGAGTATCTGGAAGGCCGGGCGGAGCTCGGCGGGAGCGTTGAGGGCCACGGTGGAAGCCAGATGTCCGCCGGCCGAAGAGCCCATTATTCCGATGCGGGTGGGGGTGATATGCCACACTGCCGCGCTGTCGCGGAGCACCTTGAGAGCAGCCATTGCGTCGGCTATGGGCACGCTGCGGTCGCCTTGCGGCATACGATAGTCGACCACCGCGCAGACCATCCCCCGGGCGTTGAAGAAGGGGGCCCAGTCATAGCCTTCGTGATTGATGGCTGTGTGGGAATAGCCTCCGCCGGGGAGCACCACGACAGCCTCACCCGAGGGTTGGTCGGGGATAAACACCTTCATGGCGGGCGATTGCATCTCCACCACACGCTCTGCGGCTTCGGCGGTCAGCGCCGCCAGGGCTGCCGCGCAGATGATAATGATGTGTCTGAGTGTCATAATGTATGGCAGCAGTCAGGGTGGGGGATTATTTGTTGGCGCGTTTGCGCTCGAGCTCGTCGAGGATAATCTTGCGCAGGCGCAGATGATGGGGTGTCACCTCCACGTATTCATCCTCCTTGATATATTCGAGGGCCTCTTCGAGGGAGAACACCACCGGGGGGATGATGCGGGCCTTGTCGTCGGCGCCGCTTGCGCGCATATTGGTGAGTTTCTTGCTTTTTGTGACGTTGATTACTATGTCGTTGTCTTTGGCGTTCTCGCCCACCACCTGTCCGGCATACACCTCCTCCTGAGGGAAGATGAAGAAGCGTCCGCGGTCCTGCAGCTTGTCGATGGCATAGGCAAACGCCGTGCCTGCTTCCATGGCGATAAGCGAGCCATTGGTGCGGCGTTCGATATCCCCCTTCCAGGGCTGGTATTCATGGAACCGATGGGCCATAATAGCCTCTCCGGCCGAAGCTGTCAGCACATTGTTGCGCAGGCCAATGATGCCTCGCGAGGGGATAAGAAATTCGAGGTGGATGCGGTCGTTCTGAGTGGTCATCGTGACCATTTCGCCCTTGCGGCGGGTCACCATATCAATTATCTTTGAGGAATACTCCTCGGGGACGTTGACCGTGAGCATCTCGACGGGCTCACACTTTACGCCGTCAATCTCCTTGATGATGACCTGTGGCTGGCCCACCTGCAGCTCAAAGCCCTCGCGGCGCATAGTCTCGATGAGCACCGAGAGATGGAGCACACCTCGTCCGAATACAATCCAGGCGTCCTCGGAGTCAGCTTTCTGCACTCTCAGGGCCAGATTGCGGTCAAGCTCTTTGGTGAGTCGGTCGGCGATGTGGCGCGATGTCACATACTTGCCGTCGCGGCCGAAGAAGGGGGAATCGTTGATGGTGAATGTCATCGACATCGTGGGCTCGTCGATGGCAATTCGCGGCAGCGGCTCGGGGTTGTTGATGTCGGCCACAGTGTCGCCAATCTCAAATCCCTCGATGCCCACAAGGGCGCAAATATCGCCGCTCTTGACGCTTTCCACCTTCTTGCGCCCCATGCCCTCAAAGGTGTGCAGCTCCTTGATGCGCTGTTTCGCCACCGAGCCATCCTTCTTGCACAAGGCAATCTCCATCCCCTCGCGCAGCTCGCCGCGATGCACACGGCCTATGGCTATGCGCCCCACATAGGTGGAGAAGTCGAGCGAGGTGATGAGCATCTGTGCCTCCCCTTCAAGAGTCTTGGGCTCGGGGATATATTCGATGATGGCATCGAGCACGGCATTGATGTTGTCGGTGGGCTGAGTGTAGTCGGTGCTCATCCAGCCGTTTTTAGCGGAGCCGTAGATGGTGGGGAAATCAAGCTGGTCTTCCGTTGCGTCGAGATTGCACATAAGGTCAAAGACCATCTCCTGCACCTCGTCGGGCCGACAGTTAAGCTTGTCCACCTTATTGATTACCACCACCGGCTTCAGCCCCATTTGGATGGCCTTCTGAAGCACAAAGCGGGTCTGCGGCATCGGTCCCTCAAAGGCATCCACCAGCAGCAGGCATCCGTCGGCCATATTGAGCACTCGCTCCACCTCGCCGCCAAAGTCGGCGTGGCCCGGAGTGTCGATTATGTTGATTTTATATCCGTTGTAGTTGATAGATACGTTTTTGGAAAGAATAGTAATCCCGCGTTCGCGCTCAAGGTCGTTGTTGTCAAGGATGAGCTCTCCGGTGGTCTGATTGTCGCGAAAGAGCTTTCCTGCAAGCAGCATTTTATCCACCAAAGTAGTCTTGCCGTGGTCCACGTGGGCTATGATGGCAATATTTCGTATCTTCTGCATTGTTTCTAAAAATTCAGATTTTTATTTCAGCTTGCAAAGATACAAATTTCCCTTGACGCAAGCAAATTAACTCCGACACAGAGAGAGGCGGGGCGACTCCCCGCTGCGCCATAATCAATAATCACTTATACCCCCTCTCTGATTATCTGATTATCTGATTATGCGTGACGAAGATTTGGTGATAAGAGATTTTTGGCTTAAATTTGTGTATTGATTTTGATAAAAAAAGTAAAGCGAGATGGCAGAAATGGCTGATATCGACGAATTTATGAGTAGAGTGAAGGCTCGGTTGCGTGAGTCGGAGTCGGGAGTCAATCTCCTGTATATCCACGGGTTTGCGTCGTCGGGCGCATCGGGGACGGCTCAGCACCTTGCCGACTATCTGCCCGGGTGTAGGGTGGTGGCGCCCGACCTGCCTCTGCCGGCGCGCGAGGCTCTCGAAATGCTGCGACAGCTGGTCAGGGATGAGAAGATTAACGTGGTGGTGGGCACCTCGATGGGAGGGATGTTTGCCCAGAAGCTCCGCGGGGTGCCTAAGGTGCTGGTCAATCCCTCATTTCACGTCTCTGAGTCGATGCGCCGCAAGATTGGCACTGTTCCCTACTTCAAGCCGCGCCGCGACGGAGCAACGGAATTTGAAGTCACCGCAGAGCTGTGTGACGGTTACCGCGAATTGGAATCCGGCCAGTTTGAGGAGATTACGGATGCCGAGCGAGCCCTGACGTGGGGCCTGTTTGGCTCGGACGACGACGTGGTGAGCTGCGAGGCAGAGTATGACCGCTATTATACGAACAAAAAGATATTTCCGGGTGGCCATCGTCTGACATCGGAAGCCATCCGCAGCTATGTGATTGACACCGTATTGCAATTGCTTGGACTATGAGCGGAGCAGGGAGGATAATATCAGGGCTGCTGGCGGCGACGATGTGGGCCGGAGGGCTCGCCGCAGCGGCTCAAGAGCCGACCGACACTCCCGGCGGACTCCTCGACGGAGAGCTTGACGAGGTGGTGGTGGTGAAGAGAGTGAACCCTACCCGCAAGATGCTCACCGGAGCCACTAACACCGACCTCATCTCGTCGGCCGAGCTCCTGCGCGCCGCCTGCTGCAATCTCGGAGAGAGTTTTGTGTCAAACGCCTCGGTCGACGTCAACTACACCGATGCCGCCACAGGCGCCAGGCAGATAAAGCTCCTGGGCCTCTCGGGCACATACGTGCAAATGCTCACAGAGAATATCCCCAATCTGCGCGGAGCCGCCTCGCTCTATGGGCTTGGCTATATCCCTGGCCCTTGGATGCAGTCAATACAGGTGAGCAAAGGGGCCAGCTCGGTTAAAAACGGCTATGAATCGGTGACGGGGCAGATTAACGTCGAGTTTCTCAAGCCCCAGGCCGAGCAGTCAGTGGCAGTCAACGGCTATGCCGACCTCTTCGGGAAAGCAGAGCTCAACGCGTCAGGCAACATTCATCTCACCCCCCGATGGTCGACAGGCCTTCTGCTCCACGGCGAAAATGCCTTTGCCAAGCACGACGGCAACGGCGACGGATTCATTGACCTGCCACGCATCCGCCAGCTCACAGCTATGAACCGCTGGGCTTACACCGGGAGCCGCTATCTCTTTCAGGCCGGAGTGAGAATCCTGGCCGAGAACCGCCGCAGCGGCCAGCACTCCCACGCCTCCACCGGCTCGGAGTCGGCCCATCAACCATACATCATAGATATCGACACCCGCCGCTGGGAACTATTCACCAAAAACGCCTACATCTTCGACAAAGCCAACGAGGGGAGCGTGGCTCTGATACTTTCGGCCACCACCCACAAAGAGGATGCCGCCTATGGCCACAAACTCTACCGCGTGACCCAGGACTGCCTCTATGCCTCGCTGATGTACGAACGCAAATGGCGCGACGGCCTCCATGCCCTCTCCACAGGCCTCAGCCTCAACTATGACGGCTACGACCAGCGCTTCCGCCTCGTCAATCTCCCCGACGCGGCCACAACGCACGGCACAGAGCGCGAGACCGTCCCCGGCGCCTATGCCCAATACACCCTCTCCACCCCCTCGGGGCTGATTGCAATGGCAGGCGTCAGATATGACCACAGCTCGCTCTACGGCTCAATGTTCACCCCACGCCTGCATCTGAGGTGGAACCTCCTCAGCGGAGCCCTCTCGCTCTACGGCTCAGCCGGACGAGGCTACCGCTCCCCCCACGCCCTGGCCGACAATCACTTCTATATGGCATCCTCGCGCAAGATAGTCATAGCCTCCGACCTCCGACAAGAGGTGGCCCACAACTATGGCGGCGGCGCCGGCGGCCTCATCACCCTCCCGGGCCGCACACTCAACTACAACGCCGAATTCTATTTCACCACCTTCAGCCATCAATTGCTCGTAGACCTCGACACCGACCCCCACGCCGTGATTATCGCCGACTCGCAAGGGCGCAAAAGCTTCTCGCGCACACTTCAGGCAGAGCTCACCTGCCCCCTTATGGCCGACCTCACGCTCACAGCGGCATATCGCCTCACCGACGTGAAGGTTGACTATGGCCGCGGCCTCGTCGACAAGCCCCTCACATCGCGCCACAAAGGGCTCTTATCTCTCAGCTGGACCCCTATGATGGGCCTCTGGCAGTTCGACGCCACTCTCGCCGTCAACTCGGGCGGACGGATGCCCGCGCCCTACAGCCTCCCCGACGGCTCACAATCCTGGGCCGGCACCTACAAGCCATTTCCTCAGCTTAACGCTCAGCTCACACGCAACTTCCGCCACTGGGCCATCTATCTCGGCGGTGAAAACCTTACTGCCTATCGCCAGTCAACACCAATCGTCGATGCCGCAAACCCATGGGGCGACAGATTCGACGCCACAATGGTGTTTGCTCCAATCCACGGGGCTATGATTTACGCCGGATTTCGTTATAATTTCACAAAATACCTGTAAAAAACCGATATTTATATGAAAAAACTCCTTGTTGCAATCTTTATGCTTGTCGCATCCGTAGTGGCATTTGCCGCCGACAAGACAACAGCCGTGTTCACCCTCGACCATCAGATGTCGCAGATGTGTGAGAAAAAAATCAAGACCAACCTCCGCTATGAGAAAGGGGTCAGCAACATCGACGTCTCGCTCACAGACAACACCATTACCATCACCTACGCCACCGACAAGACCGACCCCGACCGCCTCATCGAAGGATTCAAGAAAATAGGCTTCAACGCCACCCTCGTCGACGGCAAAGCCCCCTGCTGCCGAATGGAACAGGGCAAATGCTGCAAGGCAGAGCAGAAATCCTGCTGCAAATAGGCCTGAGGGCAGAGCGGTCAGCCGAGATTGACCACAGTGATGCCCGCGCCGCCAAGCCGGACATCCTCGTCGTGGAACGACACTATCCCCCCGATCGTGTGCAGATACTCGCGCACAGCCTGGCGCAGTGCCCCCGTGCCCGTGCCGTGGAGAATCCTCACCCTCGACGCCGAAAAGCGGATGGCATCGTCAATGAAATAGGTCACAGCCTGCACAGCCTCGTCGACCCTCATTCCACGAAGGTCAATCTCCTGCTTGAACTGCAGGCGGCGCTCATAGCCGGCCTCGAGAGTCTGCAGTGACACCGTGCTCTTCTTAGCTTCCGTGGGGAGAGCCTCCGTGGGCATCAGACGCTCAGCCTTAACCGTCGTCTTCATATTCCCGAAAGCCACGATGACGTTCTTCCCCTCCACCTCAAGCACAGTGCCGACAGTGCCCTTCCCGTCGAGCCTCACCCTTACGCCCGGCTCAATTTTGGCCGTGCCCTGTGGCGACGGCTTGCGCTGTGACGGCTTGCGCTTCGGAGCCTTGTCGAGCAGAGCATTGCCGCTCTTCTCATTGCCGGCCTTCTCCAGGGCAGTGCGCTCGTCGCGCAGGCGGCGTCGCGCCTCGAGGGTGCGTTCGCGCTCAGCGTTAGCCCGCTTGATTTCCGCTATAGTCCGCTCAATCGCCGCATTGGAGCCGTCAAGTATTTTGCGAGCCTCAGCCTTAGCCTCATCAATAATTTCGCGGCGCTGACGGCGCAGGGCATCGGCGTCATCAGTGTAGAGTGCAATCCGCTCCTCAAGCTGTCGCTCCTTGCGGCGTATCTCCGTGCGCTTGTTCTCCCAATAGCGTTTGTCGCGCGTGATGTCAAGAAGATACTTGTCGAGATTCACATAATCGGAGCCCACAATCCCCTCTGCACTGTCAATAATCTCCTGCGGAAGCCCTATCTTGCGAGCTATCTCCACCGCAAACGAGCTTCCCGGCGTCCCGATAGAGAGCCGAAACATAGGCTGCATCAGATGGCGGTCATAGAGCATCGAGCCATTGCTGAGCCCCGCAGTGTCGTCGGCAAACAGTTTCAGATTCTGATAGTGGGTGGTGACTATCCCCCACATTCCCTCGCTGTTCATCCGCTCAAGGATGGCTTGCGCCAGCGCACCGCCGATTTGAGGCTCTGTCCCCGAACCCATCTCGTCAATGAGAAACAGCGACCCCCGGCGCCCACGCTGAAGCATTAATTTCATACTCCGCAGGTGCGACGAATAGGTGGATAGGTCATCCTCGATTGACTGGTCGTCACCGATGTCGACAAACAGATCCTTGAATATCCCAAAGTGAGAATTCTCATACACCGGAGGCAGCACACCACACTGTGTCATATACTGCAGCGTCCCCACAGTCTTGAGACAGACCGATTTTCCTCCCGCATTAGGCCCGGAGATTACCAGAATCCGGTTTTCCCGACTCAGAGTGATATCAATCGGCACAATCTCCCGCCCCTGCTTCACAAGGGCCTGTTGAAGCCCCGGATGGCAGGCGTGATACCACTCCATCTCCTCTCCGTCGTGCAGATGAGGCATCATCCCCCCGACATCGCCGGCATAAGCTCCCTTTGCACGGATAAAATCAAGCTCATAGGCTATCTCGGCGGCATCCGTCAGCTGCGGAATCTCAGGCCGAAGCGTGTCGGCTATACGCGTCAGAATGCGCACAATCTCGCGCTGCTCCTCTATCTGTAGCTCCCTTGTGAGATTGTTAGCCTCCACCACCTCGGCTGGCTCGATGAACACCGTTTTTCCCGAAGCCGACTCGTCGTGAACAATGCCCTGAATGCGGCGTTTGTGCATAGGAGGCACAGGGATGACCAAACGCCCGTCGCGCACTGAAGGCACCGTGTCAGGCTCAAGAAGCCCTTGAGAAATGGCCGCAGATAGCACATTGCGAAGTATAGAGTTGACTCGCCCCGACATTCCGCGCAGACGAGAGCGTATCTCGGCAAGCTCCGGCGATGCATTATCCTTCACCATCCCCGAGGCCTCATCGACAGCCTTGTCAATCCCCGAAGCTATAGAGGGAGCAATAGCCCCGAGAGGCTCTGCAATGGCCGACAGACGAGGGTAGGGGGGCTGACCGCTATCCTCGCGATGACGCCTGAAATAGGCCGACAACTCTCCAAAACAGCGCAGCATTCGGCGCACATTCACAAGCTCCTTCAGCTCGATAAATGTTCCCGGAACGCGTATCATAGCCAGCGCACCGTCAATATCGTGAATCCCCATCAGGGGAACCCCCTCCTCCGTGTGGCTCGCACTGACCATCTCGGCAACAGCCTCAAGGCTCCCCCTCACGGCCTTATAGTCAGTCATAAATTCCATCTCGCGAGCCCTCTTGCGCGAGCCCTCACACATACAGCGCCGAGCTATCTGCTCACGCACACCGTCAAACCCTATCTTTGACTCTATTTTATCCGGAAAAATCATAGATGCAAAATTACGCAAAAGATTTCGATATTCACCCCAATCACCCCGTTAATATAATCAGTAATCATAATCACTTATACCCCCTTCTGATTATCTGATTATCTGATTATCCCCGACTGCAAAAAGATGACCCCCGGCGCAGCATCCGCATCGAGTGCGAGCCGCTCCGGGAGTCAGTGTGATTATCAGAGTCTGCGATCAATCGGCAAGTTTAGCCTTGATAAACTCGCGGTTGAGGCGCGCAATGTTTGAGATAGAGATGTTCTTGGGACACTCCGCCTCGCAGGCACCCGTATTCGTACAGTTGCCAAAACCGAGCTCGTCCATCTTGCTCACCATAGCGCGAGCGCGCCGCGCACGCTCCACCTGTCCCTGAGGCAGGAGTGCAAACTGGCTCACCTTAGCCGACACAAACAGCATAGCCGAGCCATTCTTGCAAGCAGCCACACAGGCGCCACACCCTATACAAGTGGCAGCATCCATAGCCATATCAGCCACCTCCTTGGAGATAGGAAGCGAATTGGCATCCGGTGCTCCGCCACAGTTGAACGACACATAGCCGCCGGCCTGCTGGATTTGGTCAAACGCATTACGATTCACCATAAGGTCGCGTATCACAGGGAACGCCGCCGAACGCCAGGGCTCGATAGTGATGGTGTCCTCATTGTTGAACTTGCGCATATGCAGCTGGCAGGTCGTTATGCCCTGCACAGGCCCGTGAGGATGACCGTTGATATAGAGTGAACACATTCCGCAGATTCCTTCGCGGCAGTCTGAGTCAAATGCCACAGGCTCCTCGCCCTTCTCCACAAGCTGCTGATTCAGCATATCAAGCATCTCAAGAAAAGAGCTCCCTGTGGAGACATTCTCCACTCGATAGTTCACAAACGCCCCCGGCTCCTTCGGACCACGTTGACGCCAGATTTTGAGGTTTACATTTATAGTATGTTCCATTGTCTAAATTCTGTTTTTAAGTGGTGAGGGGGGTTACGACTTATAGTTACGGGTCTGCACCTTGATTTCTGTATAGTTGAGCGGCTCCTTAAGCAGCACCGGCTTCTCATTGTCGCCGGTGTATTTCCAGCACGACACATACATATACTCCTTGTCATTGCGGGCAGCCTCGCCATCGGCCAGCTGATACTCCTCGCGGAAGTGTGCCCCGCAGCTCTCGTTGCGGTTCAGTGCATCGATAGCCATCATTTTGGCTATCACAAGGAAGTCCTCCAGACGCAGCGCCTTCTCAAGCTCAAGATTGAGATCGTCAGCCTTACCTACTATTCGAAGGTCGGAGTAGAACTCCTTACGCACCTCCTCAATCTCATCGAGCGCCTTCACCAAGCTCTGCAGAGTGCGTCCCATACCAACAAGATTCCACATCACGTGGCCGAGACGTTTATGTATCTGGTCAGGGCTCTTAGTGCCCTTGATGGCCATCAGCTTGGCTATACGGTCTCTGACATCCTGCTCTGCCTTCTCAAACTCAGGAGAGTCAGTCGTAAAGTGAGGCACCTTAATCTGATCGCTCAGATAGTTCTGCATAGTGTAGGGGAGCACAAAATATCCATCGGCCAAGCCCTGCATCAGAGCCGATGCTCCGAGGCGGTTCGCGCCGTGGTCCGAGAAGTTACATTCCCCGATGGCAAAGAGGCCCGGAATAGACGTCTGAAGCTCATAGTCCACCCAAATGCCACCCATCGTATAGTGGGAAGCAGGGAAAATCATCATCGGAGTCTCGTAAGGATTGTCGTCAGAAATCATCTGATACATATCAAAGAGATTGCCGTAGCGATCGCGGACAACATCCTCTCCCAAACGCTGAATAGCGTATTTGAAGTCGAGATACACGGCATTGCCCGTCCCCACGCCATAACCCGCATCACAGCGCTCCTTGGCTGCGCGGCTTGCTATATCGCGCGGACAGAGATTGCCGAATGCCGGATAGCGGCGCTCCAGATAGAAATCGCGATCCTCGTCAGGAATATCAGTCGGCTTCTTCTTGCCCGCACGGATAGCCTCGGCATCTTCTTTCTTCTTAGGCACCCAGATGCGCCCGTCATTGCGAAGTGACTCCGACATAAGGGTCAGCTTTGACTGATC
>JAFLRW010000040.1 GCA_022511285.1 Duncaniella sp. | reverse complement strand
CACCGGATGGCTTTATCTCCCTTGGGTGATTAAGCCGTTCTGGAGCCCTATAGTCGATATTTTCTCTACAAAACGTCTTTGGGTCCTTGCAATGCAGTGGCTTGTTGCCATAGCGTTTGCGTGTATAGCGGTCACTATTCCCGGACCGGGATTTTTCCGACTCTCGTTAGCCGTGTTTTGGTTGGTGGCCTTCATCTCGGCCACTCATGACATAGCTGCCGATGGCTTCTATATGCTTGCTCTAAATGCTCACGACCAATCATTTTATGTCGGGATTCGCTCCACTTTCTATCGTATTGCTTCAGTGGCCGGACAAGGAGCGCTTGTAGTGGTCGCCGGACTTATTGAGGAGCGAAGCGGCTCGCTCACACTTGCCTGGCAGACTGTGTTCTTCATCCTTTCGCTCCTATTCCTTATATTCGCTTGTTGGCACTCTTGGTCGCTCCCTAAAGTTGAGAAACCTGAGGCGGATTCAAGACAAAGTATAGCCGAGACTGCAGGTGAGTTTGGGCGGGTCTTTTCCTCTTTTTTCAGAAAGCCGGGCATAGTCAGTGCAATTATCTTTATGTTGCTTTATCGCCTCCCCGAAGCGCAGTTGGTAAAGCTCATTAATCCCTTTCTGCTTGACCCGCCTTCGGCCGGAGGGCTTGGTCTATCAACGGCCGAAGTCGGCATTGTCTATGGTTCTGTGGGCATTATCGGTCTCACGCTTGGCGGCATCATAGGCGGCATTGTTGCTGCCCGCCGTGGCCTTGCCTATTGGCTCCGTCCTATGGCTTGGAGCATGTCGCTCACTTGTCTGACATTTCTATATCTCAGTTACGCTGACGCCCCGTCACTGTTGACCATTAATGTCTGCGTATTTATCGAGCAGTTTGGCTACGGATTCGGGTTTACAGCTTATATGCTCTACCTCATATACTTCTCGGAAGGGGAATTTGTCACGGCGCATTATTCCATCTGCACAGGATTTATGGCTCTAAGTATGATGCTTCCGGGGATGGCCGCAGGCTGGATACAGGAACAAATTGGCTATCAAAACTTTTTTATTTGGATTCTTTTATGCTGTTTGGCAACAATCGGTGTTGCCCACCGCTTGAAAATCAATCCTTTATTTGGCATAAAATCACACTAATGGCAAGATTTTTACTGATTAACATACTCCTCATAAGCTTATTCTTTTCTAATCATGTGGATGCGCGTGAGGTGGTGCGTCCCGGCATTGAGGTGTTGCGAGAGCAGAATTTTGAGCCGCTTAAAGGGAAACGTATCGGACTGATTACCAATCCAACAGGGGTTGACAATTCACTTTGCTCAACCATTGATATTCTGGCTTCAGCTCCGGGTGTAAAACTTACTGCTCTCTTTGCTCCTGAACACGGAGTGAGAGGCGATTATGTGGCAGGTGCTTCAGTGGCAAATACCGTTGATTCCAAGACCGGCATTAAGGTCTATTCTCTCCACGGCGCCACCAAGAAGCCCACGGCTGAAATGCTGCGCGAGGTTGATGTCTTGGTCTACGATATTCAGGATATAGGTTGCCGGTCATACACGTTTATCTCTACCTTGGGGTTGGCTATGGAAGCTGCAGCTCAAAATGGAATAGAGTTTATTGTGCTTGACCGTCCCAATCCGCTTGGAGGCATTAAAGTGGAAGGTCCGCTTGTGGAGCCGGGATATGAGAGTTTTGTGAGCCGCTATCCTATACCATATATCTATGGCCTAACACCGGGCGAACTTGCTCGTATGCTCAATGAAGAAGGGATGCTGTCGGGGAAGATAAAAGTGAAGCTCACAGTTATACCGATGAAGGGGTGGACTCGCGATATGACTTTCTCTGACACCGGATTGCCTTGGGTGCTCCCCTCCCCTCATATCCCCACACCCTTTACTGCCCTCCTCTATCCGGCCACCGGTATTATGGGCGAGCTTGAATATATCTCTATTGGTGTGGGCTATACACTGCCGTTTGCCCTCTCGGCTGCGCCCTGGATTGATGCCGAGGCGCTGAGCAATTCATTGAACTCGCTTAATATTCCGGGAGTGGATTTTCGCCCTATTCACTATAAGCCGTTCTATGCCATTTATAAAGGAGAGAATCTCCATGGTGTTCAGGTTTATATCAGGAATGCCGAGGAAGCCCCGCTCTCACTTGTTCAATTCTATATAATGCAGGAGCTTGCTCGGCTTTACCCGGAGCATAAGCCTTTTGCAGCAGCCGGAAAAGCTCGACTTGAGATGTTTGACAAGGTGACCGGCTCCGCTAAGGTGCGCGCTATATTCTCAAAGGGCTATAACGTGTCTGATATCATTGAGTTTTGGAATAAGGACTCCGAGTTATTTAAAAATTGTTCTAAAAAATATTATCTCTACCGTTGATGCTATTGATTGCAGACTGCGGGGGCACATCGATTGATTGGGCTCTCATTGCCGATGACAGGTCGGTGACATACACAAAGACTGACGGATATAACGCCGCTCACGCTCCGAGAGGGGCTCTTAGCGCAATCCTTGACAGCTCGCAGCTTAAGAGTGATGCCGCACGGGTGGACAGACTCTTTTTCTATGGGGCCGGATGCTCCGGCGATGCTACGATAGCATATGTTGAGGGGGAACTGAAGTCGATATTTCCCAACGCCGAGATATCTGTGGCATCTGATATGCTTGGGGCCGCACGTGCGCTTTGCGGCAATCGGCCCGGTGTGGCTTGCATACTCGGCACGGGGTCGAATTCGTGCCTGTATGATGGACAGCAGATAGTGGACAACACTCCCCCGTTGGGATATATCTTGGGCGATGAGGGTGGAGGAGCGTCGATTGGCAAACGATTTTTATCATTGCTGTTCAAGGGGCATCTTTCAGAGCAGATACAAATGCAGTTTGCCAGGGAATATCCTTCGCTTGACAAGATGTCGGTTATTGAACGTGTTTATCGTGGCGAGCGCCCCGCAGCCTTTCTCGGCTCTGTATGTCACTTTTTGAGCAGCCATATTGATGATGTGCAGATTTCTGAAATAGTAGTCGAGGAGTTTCAGCGATTTTTCAAGATGAATCTCGCTCCTTACGGTGAGATTGGGCGCTTATCGGTTAATTTTGTCGGATCTATAGCCTCACACTTTGAGCCACAGCTCCGCACGGCAGCTCAACGGGAAGGTTACTCAGTCGGGCATATCGTCCCTGCTCCGATTGCCCTCCTCGCCGCTTATCACATAGAGAATTTTAGATTTTAGTGTATATTTCTTGTTGGTTTGGCTTGCGGGATGTAACTTTGCACAAATATAAAATGTCAGCATTGATATGATAATAATAGGTATAGCCGGTGGCACCGGTTCAGGCAAGACTACCGTGGTTAATAAAATAATCAGCTCACTCCCCGACGGAGAAGTGGCTGTGTTGCCGCAGGATTCTTATTACAAGGATTCGAGTCACGTGCCGGTGGAAGAAAGGAGTAAAATCAATTTTGATGAGCCTGCCGCCATAGAATGGACCCTGCTTGTTGAGCATCTGAAGGCGCTAAAGGCGGGGGAAACAGTGCAAATGCCCACCTATTCTTATCTGACTTGCACGCGCCAGGCTGAGACTGTGACTGTGCTCCCCCGAGAGGTGGTGATAGTGGAAGGTATTCTTGTGCTGACTGACCCCGTGTTGCGTTCAATGTTAGACGTCAAGGTGTTTGTAGATGCCGAAGCTGACGAGCGCTTGATTAGAGTGATTGCCCGTGACTGTGTGGAGCGCGGCCGCACTCCGCAAATGGTTCTGAACAGATATCAGGATGTGCTTAAGCCAATGCACGAGTTGTATATTGAACCGTCTAAGAAGTGTGCGGATCTTATAGTGCCTCAGGGAGGCAGTAATGTCGTGGCAATTCAGCTCCTCACTGACTATATCGAATCTCGTCTCCGACGCCACTAATCATACTTTTATGGAAGAAGAAATCCTTTTGCAGGACTCACCTGAAAGCGTAGCAGAGTCCCCCAAAGAGAAGATGGTGCTTCGCACAGAAAACCTTGTCAAGAAATATGGCAAGCGCACTGTGGCAAATCGTGTGAGCATCAAGGTTGAGCAAGGTGAGATTGTAGGTCTTCTCGGTCCAAACGGAGCGGGTAAGACTACCACATTCTATATGACTGTTGGCTTGGTGACCCCAAATGAGGGCGAGATATTTCTCGACAATCTTAACATTACAAAATATCCTGTCTATAAGCGGGCGCAGGCCGGAATCGGATATTTGGCTCAGGAGGCGAGTGTGTTCAGAAAACTTTCAGTGGAAGATAATATTCGCTCTGTGTTGCAGATGACCAAACTCTCGGAGGCCGACCAGCGCAGAACGCTGGAGAATCTTATCAAAGAATTCAGGCTGCAGAAGGTGAGAAAGAATCTTGGCGACCAGCTGTCAGGCGGCGAACGCCGACGCACTGAAATAGCTCGCTGCCTTGCCATCGACCCCAAGTTCATCATGCTCGACGAGCCGTTTGCCGGAGTTGATCCAATTGCTGTAGAGGATATCCAATCTATAGTCTACAGTCTGAAAGAGAGGAATATAGGTATCCTTATCACTGACCACAATGCGCAGGAAACCTTGCGTATCACTGACCGAGCCTATCTGCTCTTTGAAGGTAAAATTCTCTTTCAAGGCACTTCCGAGGAACTTGCAGAGAATCCGATTGTGAGAGAAAAGTATCTGGGACGCGATTTTATGTTTTATCGCAAAAAGTTTGATTATCCTGCCGACAGAGAAAGTTCCGAGGCTTGAGTTATAAGCCAAAAGCCAACCGTTTAGATTTGGGGAGGCTATTGGCGATGAGGGTGTATGCCTGCCGGAGCAACTCTTGAATCTTTTCGTCAGGGAGATCGGAATCAAGGTGCATTGTCACCCAATGTTTTTTATTCATGTGCCAAGCTGGCCGGATGCCGGCGTATTGGTCTTGCAGCTCCAACACCTGCTGTGGAGGGCATTTTATGTTGCAGCATTTATTGTCGATATTAAGCAGGCAGAACCATTTTTCAGCAACACTGTATGTGATTAGATTACAATAGCGCGGATCGGTCCACGGTGAGTTTTCCTCGACTTTAGGGAGCGACAGGCAGTAGGCGCGCACCTCTTCAATATTCATATCTCAAGATTAATCGGTCGGAGGCATCATCTATACGTGGGTGATGCCTCCGACCGGATGTGCCTTTCAAATATATCAATCAAGTGTGTGGATGATGAGGCCGGAGCGGAGTTTGGGCTCAAACCAAGTGGTCTTAGGAGGCATAATATTGCCCGAATCAGCAATATCCATCAACTGCTTCATACTAACAGGGTATAGAGCTAAAGCAACCGCCATCTCGCCGGAATCGACACGACGCTTCAACTCACCTAAACCACGGATGCCGCCGACGAAGTCGATGCGCTTGTCGGAGCGAAGGTCGTGTATTCCGAGGATGTCTCGCAGAATCAGGTCGCTCGAGATTGTCACGTCAAGCACTCCGATAGGGTCAGAGTCATTGTATGTGCCGGGCTTAGCTGTAAGGGAATACCATTTCCCCTCAAGATAGAGCGAAAAGTTGTGAAGCGACTGCGGACGATATGGCTCGGCACTACCCTTTTCCTCAACGATGAAATTATCCTCCAGTCGGCTTAGGAACTGGGCGGGAGTGAGGCCGTTGAGGTCTTTCACCACACGATTATAGTCGATGATGTTGAGGTGTGATGCGGGGAATGCTACGGCAAGGAAGTAGTTATACTCCTCATCTCCTTTATGCGAGGGATTCCGGGTTGCTTTTTCGTGGCCAACCAGAGCAGCGGCAGCCGAGCGGTGATGCCCGTCGGCAATGTAGAGAGCCGGGATGGCTGCAAAGGCCTCGGTGATAGCTGAAATCAGATTAGAGTCTGAAATCACCCAAAAATGGTGGCCAAAACCATCGGGCGCTATAAAATCATATTCGGGCTTTTCTGCTGTGACTGTATTAATGATCTGCTGCAGACGCTCATTGTCGGGAAACGCGAAAAATACAGGCTCAATATTGGCGTTATTGATTCGCACATGCTTCATACGATCCTCCTCCTTATCTCGTCGAGTGAGTTCGTGTTTCTTTATGCGTCCCTCCATATAGTCGTCAACATTGGCAGCTACGACAATGCCATACTGTGTGCGCCCGTTCATAGTTTGGGCATATATATAGTAATGGTCTTTTTCATCGCGCACCAGCCAGCCGTTGTTTTGGAATGCCTTGAAATTTTCAACAGCTTTCTCATACACTTCCGGAGCGTGTTCATCCGTGCCCGAAGCAAAATCTATCTCCGGCTTGATGATATGATATAGCGACCGTGGATTGCCCTCAGCCTCAGCGCGGGCCTCCTCGGAATTGAGCACATCGTAGGGGCGCGACGCCACCTCTTCTACCATACTGCAAGGAGGACGCAACCCCTTGAAAGGTTTGACTTTTGCCATAGTGTTATGGATTTATGTTGTGGGGGTGAATTGAATGGTTGTTATTTGCGCACGATGGTCTGTTTGCGGTCGGGGCCGATAGACACAATAGTGATTGGAGTGGATAGTTCACGCTCAAGAAACTCTATGTAGGCCTTGAATTGCGTCGGGAATTCCTCTTCGCTCTGCATCCGAGTCATATCTGTCTTCCATCCGGGGAGTGTGACATAGACTGGCTCGATCTCCTCCTCGATAGAGTATGGGAACTGTCGAGTCTCCTCGCCATTAATTTTATAAGCCACACAGGCCTTTATCTCGTCAAATCCGTCGAGCACATCGCTTTTCATCATTATCAGTTGAGTGACGCCGTTGAGCATGATGGCATAGCGCAGAGCCACGAGGTCAATCCATCCGCAGCGACGTTCGCGTCCGGTGACGGCTCCATATTCGTGCCCGAGATCGCGTATGGTCTTTCCGGTCTCGTCGAATAGCTCGGTCGGAAACGGACCGCTGCCCACTCGGGTGCAATAGGCCTTGAAGATGCCAAACACCTCTCCTATTTTGTTGGGTGCCACACCAAGACCGGAGCAAGCGCCGGAGCTGATAGTGTTTGACGATGTGACAAATGGATAGGAACCGAAGTCAATATCAAGCAGAGTGCCTTGAGCTCCTTCACACAGCACACTTTTCCCCTCTGCAAGCAGAGTGTTCACAAGGTGTTCGGAGTCAACAATCTGATATGTCTTGATATACTCTATCGCATCCATCCATTTGCTCTCAAGTTCCGCCAATTCATCGCCGGGGTTTGCATCAAGAGTGGCGAGGCGAGCTAAATGAAGCGAACGGAGGGTTGCATACTTCTCATTGAAATTGTGATACACATCACCCAGACGCAACCCGTTGCGCGAAATCTTATCAGTGTATGTCGGGCCGATACCCTTGCCGGTAGTGCCTATTTTCTTCCCTCCTTTAGCTTTCTCGTTGGCAGCATCGAGCAGACGGTGTGTCGGGGTTATCAGATGTGCCTTCTTAGAGATACGGAGTATAGAGCGGAGGTCGACGCCGCTTTTCTCAAGTTCCTCGGCTTCCTGGCGGAATAACACCGGGTCGAGCACCACGCCATTGCCTATGATATTGATTTGTCCGTGCTGGAATATGCCCGAAGGGATTGAGCGCAACACATATTTCTTGCCCTCAAACTCAAGAGTGTGGCCGGCATTGGGTCCGCCTTGGAATCGGGCCACCACATCATATCGAGGGGTGAGCACATCAACTACTTTGCCTTTCCCTTCATCGCCCCACTGGAGCCCGAGAAGAACGTCTACTTTCATTATATCTAAGGTTTTTGCGGTTTTTGTTTTGCTGTTAATTTTGACTGCCGCCTGTTGCACCGCGCGCACACACCGCGCACTGTAATGTCGGCTGAGAGTGGCGAGAATGATGCAAACTTGCTCGAAGCCATCTGTCGTGCGAGGATGTGATTCCTCACAGGACGAACCTTGCCGCAACGAATGCAGACGAGAGATAGCAGGAATGTTCTGTCGCCGATGGCCTCCCACTCTATCATTCCGCCTGCAGAATTCAGTCGCGGCACTTGGCCTATCAACCCGGCTTCTGAAAAGAGCTGCAGGTTGTTGTAGAGGGTGGCGCGACTGACTCTAAAGCCCTTGCCGGAGAGGAGCTCGCCAAGAATGGCCACCGTAAACGGACCCTTTTGCTCCATTATAGTGTCGAGAATAGCGATGCGTTCGAGTGTGAGACGCTTCCCCTTCGATTCAATGAAATTTTCGAGGGCAATTCGAGCAGTTGATTTGCGTTTCTCGCTGTTGTTTATCACTTTGCAAAGATACAACGAAAACGCCGATTTTGCAACTAACCTTGACGATATTTCACCTTAAAAATCAACCAAATTAATGAGCATCGACAATCTCTCAGACATCTATGCGCCCGTAGGCGGTGAGGATGCGAAAGATTAGGTCGTTGAGCAGAGAGTATTCATCGGTCTTTGACCCGATTCCTTTTGACCGGGCGTCACACTCGCGGATAGCTGAAATAATCTCTATGGTCTGGCGGACATTGTAGGCACGAGTGGCCGGCTCAAAAAATTTAAGCTGCCAATCGTTTCTGAATCCCAATGCGTTCATATATCCGTTTTTAGTCTTATCGGCTGTGTAGTGGTAGACCAATATATTGGAGAAGTGGTTGAACAGGGCGGTCACGGTCATTACCACAGGGTTGCTCTTGGGATTGTTGGCAAAGTAACGGACTATGGTGAAGGCTTTGTTGGCATTGCGGGTGTTGATGGCATCTATAAGCTCAAAATTATTGTAATCTTTTGATATGCCGATATTTCGCTCTATGGCTTCAGGTGTAATCATCGAGCCTTTGCCGAGAATGAGTGAAAGTTTGCCTATTTCGTTATAGAGTCGTGAGAGGTCTGTCCCGATATAGTCACGAAGCATTGCGAGGGCTTTTGGCTCGATGTTCAATCCCTTTTCCTGCACTAATGATGCTATAGCCGGGGCAATTTCGCGGTCCTTGAGTTTCTGAGATGTGTATATGACCCCGTTTTGCTTCACGGCAGCAACAAGTTCTTTTGATTTCACCACAGCGCCGCGGGCGCAGATGACAAACACTGTTGATGGATTGGGGCGTGATGCGTAGTGATGCAGTTTGTTAAGTGTGTCGGCTCTGATAGCTTGGGTTTCTTTAAGAATCACCACCTGACGGTCGGCCATCACGGGGAATCCCTGACAGACATCCATCGGGGTGTCTACTCCGCTTTCGGGGGCATAGAGAATGGTGAGGTTAAAGTCTCGCTCTTCTTCCGGAAGCAGGTTTTCAAAATCCTTGACAAGCTCGTCAATGAAGTAACCCTCCTCGCCGTTAAGCAGATAGACGGGAGCAAGATGTCCGGCGCGGATGTCGGCGCGGAGTTGTGTGAATGAGGGTGACGATGTTGATGCCATTGACTTTTTCCTGATTTTGTATTGAGACTGTAAATTTAGTGATTTATTCTCTATCGGCCAAAGCTCGCTGCTACTAAGACGGGACAATCGCATCAAAATGTCCACATTTCACTGAGAAGCAGAAACTTCATCAATTTCTTGCAGTGGTAAAGAAAAACAGCTATCTTTGTTCAACGTAATGTCTATTCGCGACAGTCATATTATGTGTGCCCTCAATCTTCCTCCGGCTCGTCTGCAGTTGCGCGACGGCGGCGGTGTCACTGAGGTGTATGACCCTCTGAGACGCAAGTGGCTTGTGCTGACTCCTGAGGAGTGGGTGCGACAGCACTTTGCGGCATATATGCAGAGCGCTCTCGGTGTGCCCCCTGCGATGATGGCTAATGAGTTGACCATTACGCTCAACGATATGACCCGGAGGTGTGACACTGTGGTGTTTTCCTCCGCCCTCCGCCCTGTTGCCATAGTAGAGTACAAAGCCCCCGGGGTGAAAATTACCGAGGCTGTGTTCCGTCAGATTTGTTCCTACAATCTTGTGCTGAAGGTGCCGCTTATTATTGTGAGCAACGGCCTCAGTCATTACTGCTGTCGCTTTGATGCCACAACGGGCAGCTACTCCTTTCTGGAACAACTGCCCGCCTATGTCGAGATGCTTCAACTTGCCGAAAGCAAGGCTATTTGACTTTCTCTTTCTTCACGGGGTCGCAGGTGAGCCCTACGCCGAGCTTTTTGAATATCTTTCGGTCCACCTCGCCGAGCATCACTGTAGAGTGCACCTGGCAGCCATAGAGCTGTGGCAGGCACTCGAGGGCTCGACGGCAATTTTCATCGGTGGTGGAAAGCACTGAGAGCGCCACAAGCACCTCGTCGGTGTGAAGTCGGGGATTGATGGAGCGGAGATATTGTGTCTTGGTGAATTGTATCGGCTCAATCAAGGCCTGAGGTATCAGTTTTACGTCGTGGTCTATCCCGGCAAGATGCTTGATGGCGTTGAGTATCAAGGCCGCACTTGGACCGAGCAGGGAGCCCGATTCGGCTGTAATGATTGTGCCGTCAGCCAGTTCGATGGCGCTCGATGGCACACCGCTCTTTTCTGCTCTTTCGCGGGCGGCGAGGACCGGCCGGCGATATGACACATCAATTTTAGCCTGCTTGAAAAGGATTGCAATCTTGTTGACTTCGCTTTCGTTCCCTTCCCCCTGGGCCATAGCGTTGAGCGCAGTGAAATAGCGGCGGATTATCTCGTCGTTTGAGGCTTTGCAACACACCTCGTCGTCTGAGATACAGAACCCTACCATGTTCACGCCCATATCCGTGGGCGACTTGTAGGGGTTTTCACCATAAATCCCTTCGAATAGTGCATTAAGCACAGGGAATATCTCTATGTCACGATTGTAGTTGACCGCCATTTTGCCGTAAGCGTCAAGATGGAAGGGGTCAATCATATTCACATCATTGAGGTCGGCCGTAGCTGCCTCATAAGCAATGTTGACAGGGTGTTTTAGCGGAAGACTCCACACCGGGAAGGTCTCAAACTTGGCATAGCCGGCCTCGATGCCACGCTTGTGTTCGTGGTAAAGCTGGCTGAGACACACAGCCATCTTGCCGCTTCCGGGGCCGGGGGCCGTCACGATTACAAGGGGCCGTGTGGTCTCTACATAGTCATTTTTACCGAATCCTTCGTCGGAGTCAATCAGCCCTACGTTTGTGGGATAGCTGTCAATAGTGTAATGCACATAGGTTGCCACTCCGAGTCGGTGCAACTTTTCGCGAAATGCCTTTGCACTGCTCTGCCCGTTGTAGTGGGTCACCACAACGGAACTGACCAAAAATCCGCGCTTCATAAACTCTCCGCGCAGGCGGAACACATCTTTATCGTAGGTGATTCCGAGGTCTTGGCGCACTTTGTTTTTCTCAATATCCTTGGCGCTTATCACAATCACTATCTCGGCGTGGTCAGAGAGCTGCGAGAGCATCCTGAGTTTGCTGTCGGGCTGAAAACCGGGCAGCACACGCGAGGCGTGATAATCATCGAAAAGCTTACCGCCAAGCTCCAAATAAAGCTTGTTGCCAAACTGGGCTATGCGCTCTTTGATATGCTCGGATTGTATCCGAAGATAGCGCTCATTGTCAAATCCGTATTTCATAACGGGACACAAAATTACAAAATCTATTTGACACTGCACAAATTCTACCCTTCAATTTTTCCATATTTTTTACTTGAGGATTTTGGTAATTGTAATAATCCATCTACTTTTGCAGAGATTTTCCACATATAATTTATTCTTATCGTGTGATGACAGACTCAATCCATCCCTCCCCCCTCGCAATAGGAGCCACGCCTCTTACTATGCCTATTATTATTTCAGGCCCCTGCAGTGCAGAGTCTGAACGGCAAGTGATGGAAACGGCCAAAGGTGTTGCGCAAGCCGGAGTAAAGGTGTTTCGCGCCGGCATCTGGAAGCCGCGGACTAAGCCGGGAGGATTTGAGGGCGTGGGCAGTAAAGGTCTCCCCTGGCTGCGCAAGGTCAAGGAGACTACAGGTATGTTTGTGGCCACCGAGGTTGCAACACGCCACCACGTGGAGCAGGCCCTCGAAGCCGGAATCGACCTCCTGTGGATAGGTGCCCGCACCACTGCCAATCCTTTTGCCATCCAGGAGATTGCCGATGCGCTTCGCGATTCGGCAATGGAGATACCTGTACTTGTCAAGAATCCTGTCAACCCCGACCTTGAGTTATGGATTGGTGCGATTGAACGCCTCTATAATGCGGGCGTGACGCGCCTCGGCGTCATTCATCGTGGATTCTCCACCTACGGACTCGACACCTATCGCAATCATCCGCAATGGCGCATCCCCTTGGAACTGCGCACACGCTATCCCGGCCTTCCTGTTATATGCGACCCGAGCCATATCGGCGGTCGTCGTGACCTGATATGTCCGCTGTCGCAACAAGCGCTTGACATGGGCTTTGACGGACTTATTATCGAATGTCATTGCTCTCCTGACCGCGCTTTGAGCGACAGCGCTCAGCAGTTGACCCCTGAGGCTTTGGCCGAGCTTCTCTCGGGTCTTGTGTATCGCAATACCCCCGTCCCTCCCGATTCTTTAAACTCACTGCGCGGCGAGATTGACCGTTTGGATGGTGAGTTGCTTGATATTCTCGCAAAGCGTATGAGCATTTCGCGCGAGATTGGGGAATATAAGCTCTCCCACAGGATGCCTGTGGTTCAGCCGGAACGCTATGCCGGAATCGTAGCCTCACGCATCAGCCGTGCCCGCGATTTGGGGATGAGCGAGGATTTTATGCGGGTTATCCTTGCGGCTATCCACGAGGAGTCGGTCCGCCTTCAGGTTGAGATTGCTTCGAAAGTCAAATAAAAATTGTTGTGCTCAAAATTTGCAAAATTCATATAAGATGTCTAACTTTGTGCCCGAATTAGTGATGACCGCACTAAGACCCACGCACAATGTTATTGCCATCGGGGTGTAGCACAGTTGGCAGCGCGCCACGTTCGGGACGTGGAGGTCGGAAGTTCGAGTCTTCTCACCCCGACAACAAACTGAAACCGCAGCAATCGTTAAGGTTGCTGCGGTTTCAGTTTGTTGTTATGCGTTCTTATTTGATATTTTCG
>JAFLRW010000004.1:14447-27919 GCA_022511285.1 Duncaniella sp. | reverse complement strand
CAACGGAAAGAGTTGCGGCAGAGGAGTGGAGAGCCCAGCGTGGAGAGACACTGAGCAGGGCGGATGTCTTGCCGTTCTGAGCTTGTAGGGTCTCGCCCACAAAGGGAATCATAGGTTTGTTGTGGGAGGCGGTGTTGAGGATGTCAAGAGTCAGACCAATGCCGAAATTGGAGTTGTCGCCGGTGGGGAGTGCCGCCTCGCCGCCTATGTTGAATAGAGTTTGATGGAGAGGAGAGGTGACAGTGTTTGGTCCGGCAAAGATTTCGTCCCATTTGAGGTGGCTGAACCCGGCGCGTTCGACTTTGAACGACGCCTTATAGTCAAGGGCTGCCGCCTTTGAGGAAAAAGCGGCGTCAAGAGCCCCTATGCAGACGGTTCGGCTCATATCGTCAATGCCTTGCATCTGCCATTGGTTGGCTCGCCCCCAAGTGTAACTGACAGCGGCATCAAGCATACTCTTACGGCCGATGGCTTGGTGGAGGTCGGCTCCGAGGTCAAGTTGATGAGAGCGCCACGTGTGGCCGTCCCGGCGATAAATGTCGCCATCATATTGCAGCCAGGCAGAAAGGCGGGTGCGGTTATTGTCAATAATGCGGTAACCGGCAGAGAGGTCGGCATTGAACAGCAGAGGAAACACTCCGGCCACTACATAACCACGCTGAGAAGTGAATGCCTCGGGGTCGGTCCACGCCACGGGAGCCAATGAAGAGGCCACGTTAGGCACCGGCGCAGTCACTACACGGTCGCTGAAAAGAAGTTGCTTCTTGGCGAGAGCCGGGAGCGTCACTTCGGGGAGCACTGATATGCGGGCGGCATCGCGGCGAGTGGGAGCTGTCTGCTGTTCCACTTCGATATCTTTGTGAAGAGTGCCGTTGCGGGGCGTTTGGGCGGCAGCGAAAAGTGATGCTATGGGAAGCAGGAGGATGGGAATTATATATCTACGCATTGCTAAGATTGGCATTATTTCTTTAAACGGGATTCAATCATCTCAAAGATGTCGGCTTCCGAGCCGGGATAGTTGGTGCGGAGCGATTTGAGATATTCGTCGGCCTCAAACGAGTTCCCCTCCTTGCGGAGCAGGTCGCTGTAGAGGATAAATCCGCGGGCCAGCCAATAGGCTTGAGGCGTGTCGGAGGATATGAGCGCGTCAATCACCTCTTTGGCCTGCGAGGTGAGCCCTGCATCGAGGAGCGACTGACCGTGGTAGAAAGCGCTCTTGGCGCCGTATGTGTCGCGCAAGTCGCGCTCCAGGATTGCCCAGTCACTGTAGGCATCGTCGCGATTGCCGAGGCGGTCGTTAGATATGGCGCGCATAAATCTCACTTCCGCGAGCTCTGCAGAACTGGCGGCGGCACTTGTGGCGAGCATCTTGTCGGCAACGGCTACCACATCGGCATACCGTCCCATGTCAGCGGCAGTGCGCATGATTCCCAAGTGAGCCTCGCGGAGCATATTAGAGCCTGAAGCCTTGCTTTCAAGTTCTAAGAAAGAGCTATGGGCAATCTCCGTCTTCCCCATCTCCATTTCGGCTTTAGCCTTGATGAGCAGAGCATCCTCGGCCACTTCGGAGTCGGGATGGTTTAGGAGCACCGAAGTGGCATATTTTTGTGCGCCGCGAGAGTCGCCGGCATTCCAAGCGGCATCGGCAAGATAGAAGAACGCCTGAGCCCGGGAGGCCCCTTGAGGATAGTTGTCCACATAGGATGTCAGTCCGGCAGTGGCTCCGGTGTTGATATAACTGTTTTCAGCGGCTTGGAAAGCAGCTTTCTCCAAGTCGGAAGGCTCGTAGGTGGGAGCGCCGGGCACAGAGCCGATGAAGCTGACAAACTCCGACAGATGACCGTCGGCGGCATATATTTGTTTGAGGTCGTCGGCGGCAATGCGAGCCTCCTCGGATGTCGGGAATGTGGTAATCACCTTCTTATAAGTGTCGATGCCTTTGGTGCGTTCACCAATGTTGATATATGTGATGGCGAGCTGCAAATAGCCGTTTCGGCCCGGGGCAGATGATGCATAGTTTTCGACTAATTGCGTATAGGTGTCAACGGCCTCCGAAGTCAGTCCGATGGCGCTCTGGCTTTCAGCCTTGTCGAGCATAGCCTGAGCTGTGAGGCCCGATGCGGGATAGTCGGCTATTAGCTTGTTGAGCGTGGCAATCTTTCCTTTGTGATCTTTCAGTCGGCCCATCATAATGGCGCTTTGATAGAGCGGATAGTCGCCGGTGGAGGGGCTTAGGCTGTAAGCCTTCTGATAATCCTTGAGGGCCCCGGCATAGTCGTTCTGATAGTAGCGGCAGTCGGCCAGTCGGTTGAAGATGTCGGGGAGAAGGGATGCTTTCACCTCCGGGCTGAGTGGCTCGGCGGCAGATGCGGCGCGTGAAAAGTCAGTTGCGGCATCGGCAAAGCGTTCTTGGCTGAAGCGAGTGTAGCCCAATCCGTATAGAGCCAGCATCTTGTTTTCGCCGGAGGGGGAGGGCTTCCCGGCGAGATAGTCAAGATAGTTGCGGGCGGCGGCATCGTAGTCACCACGGGTGTAAAGAGCATCTCCAAGCCATAGCAAGCATTGAGCGTCGATTTCGGCATCGCCCCCCTTGACGGTTTGAGCCTCGCGGAGGTTGCGGATGGCATCGGCGGTGCGTCCGGCGGCAAAGGCGCGTGTGCCGAGCACAAACAGGGCTCTCTGGCGCGCTTTTTCCATAGCCGGAGTCGGTGATGAGGCTTTGCGGATGGCCGCTAGGGCGCTTTCGTAGTCGCCGCCGGTCATATAACCCTCGACTATGTATTGCTCCACCTCGGGGGCATAGACGGAGGATGGATATTCGTTGAGAAACTCTTGAAGCATGTCGACGGAGTTGCCGAACGGCACACGTCCGCCATCCATTCGGGCCACAGCATAGTTATAGAAAGCCTCTTCGCGCACTTTAGGGTCAAAGTTCATCCTATAGGCTTTCTCGAATGACAGCAGAGCGGAAGAATTGTCGCCCCGCTTTTTGTAGGCCTGTCCGAGAAACAGCCAAGCGCTCTGTCCCATTGCCGAGGGATTGTCAGTGGCCTGCTGCAAGAGCTTTACGGCCTCGTCGGTATGGCCCTTTTCAAACTCGTCAACACCCAATATGTAGAAGGCCGAAGGCTGAGGATTGGGGGCCTCGGCGCAATATTTCCAAAGATATGGCACCCCTTGAGCCGTCTGCCCGAGATTGTAGAGCGACTCTCCGGCTATACGATTACACTCCGGGGCAAATTCGCTCACTGAGCCAGATGCGAGCAGGCGACGGGCAGCGTCGAGCGCCTCTTGATAGCGGCCTTCGGCAAACTCAATCTGAGAGATATAGTAGGGAGCGGCATTCCCCGGGGCTTCTGCCGTGTCGACGTCGCGTAGGTATTGGAGGGCAGTGGAGAAATCGCGACGCTGATATGCGAGGTATCCGAGATAGAATTGAGCAGTGGAGCGCCACTTTTTTTTGCCGAGCAGAGTGCGGAAACAGCTCTCAGCCGTGGCATCCTCTCCGAGGAGCATATAAGCATATCCGGTGCGGAAGCTCATCTCGTCGCGCCGGGCAGAGGGGAGGGCGATATGGTCAACACTCTCATATTGTTTCAGGGCATCGGCATAGTCTCCCCGATTCCAATAGTAGTCTCCAATGAGCGAGATGGCTTCGGCTCTGCGGGGAGATACGGGATATTGCTTGATGAAACGCTCCAAAAGGGGGAGTGCGTCGTCATCGCCCGTCTGCAGATGAGCGACGGCAAGGCTGAAAAGCGCTTCCTCGGATTGCAGCTCAGAGGCGGGGAGCGATTGCATCTTGGTGAGTTGGTCGACGGTGCCCGCATAGTTGCGATCAGAGGCTGTCATTGCCGTCCCGCGGTCAAGATAGCCTTGAGCATCGGGGCTGTTAATCTGGCCTGAGACTTGACAGATAGAGGCACTGAGTAAGGTTCCGAATATAATCAATTGTTTCATATTCTGCAAAAGTAGTGATTTTTTGTCACATAAGGGCATAAAAGCTCTTAAGCTAATCGGCGGTAACACTAATTTCGTGTATTTTTATTGTGCGTGGGCGATTTCGGATTGGTCACTGTGCCATTGTGTCGTCAATGCCTGCCAGAGCGTTGAATTTTCGGGACAGGATGAACAAATAGTCGCTCAGACGATTGAGAAAAGCGGTCACAGCAGGGTCGACGCTCTCTACGGCGGCCAGGGCGAGCACGGAGCGCTCGGCGCGTCGACACACCGTGCGGGCGATGTGGGCGGCCGATGCAGCGATGGAGCCTCCGGGCAGGATGAAGCTCTTGAGTGGGGGCAATGAAGCATCCATGGAGTCGATAGCGGCTTCAAGTCTGGAGGTGTGCTCTGAACCAAGCCCTTGGCACTCCATAGCATCAGGCGAAGCAAGATATGCTCCGATGACGAACATAAGCTGTTGGATGTCAGAGAGTCTTTGTGCTTCCTGCCGGGCACCTCGGATGGATGCGGCATAGGCTTGGACCAGTCCTAAATGAGAGTTTAGTTCGTCGACGTCGCCATAGGCGCATACTCTCGCACTGTTTTTGGCTATTCGCGAGCCTCCGGCAAGACTCGTCATACCCGCGTCGCCGGTGCGGGTGTAGAGCATACTTTTCTTCATACTGCGACAAAATTAGCGGAAAAATTCGTATTTTTGCACTATAAACCGGATAAAAACGAATAATGATATGTTTTCAGGCATAGTAGAAGAAGCCGGCAAGGTGGCCGGTGTGACACGTCGCGATGGGAATGTTGACCTGAGGGTCAAATGTAGTTTCACGGATGAACTCCGCATAGACCAGAGTGTGGCTCACAATGGAGTGTGTCTGACGGTGGTGGCAATTCATCCTGACGGGACTTATACCGTGACGGCCATCCAAGAGACCCTTGAACGTAGCAACCTCGGTTTGCTCGGCGAAGGGGATGAAGTGAACCTCGAACGCTCAATGATGATGAACGGCCGCCTTGACGGACACATAGTGCAGGGGCATGTTGACACCACGGCTCTTTGTACGGAAGTGAAGGAGGTGGAGGGGAGCCGCTACTACAAGTTTGAATATGATGTAGCGCCGGAGATGGTGCGCAAGGGGTATATGACGGTTGAAAAGGGGTCGGTGACGGTGAACGGCGTCAGCCTCACTGTGTGTGACTCCGAGCCGCGCTCTTTCCGAGTGGCCATCATCCCATATACGTTTGAGCATACAAACTTTAAGGGGATTCGCCCCGGCACGCGAGTCAATATCGAGTTTGATATCATAGGCAAATACCTTGCACGCTTGACAGAGTTGACGGCGTAAGCCCCCACATCGGCAAGGCATTAAAAAAAAGAGCCCGGCTCAATCGCTCTCACGGGGGTGATTGGGCCGGGCTCGTATGATGTGGTGAGACGAATTGTCAATCCTCCTCTTTCATGTTGTGGAAAACGTTCTGAACGTCTTCGTCGTCTTCGAGCTTGTCGAGGAGTTTGTTGATAGACTCGCGCTGCTCGGGAGTCACCTCTTTGAGCTCGTGCGGGATGCGTTCAAACTCAGAGGAAACGATTTCATAACCGTTCTCCTCGAGGTATTTCTGAATGGCAGGGTAGTCCTCGAATCCTCCATAGAGGGCAATGAGGGCGTTCCCTTCCTCGTCCTCGTCGTTGTCGAGTTCATCGACACCGAAGTCGATGAGCTCAAGTTCGAGGTCTTCGAGGCTCACGCCATCTTTGGGCTTGATTTTGAAGACTGATTTGTGGTCGAAAAGGAAAGTGAGTGACCCTTGAGTGCCGAGCGAGCCCCCGTGCTTGGTAAAGTAGGAGCGGACGTTGGCCACCGTGCGGGTGTTATTGTCAGTGGCGGCTTCAACGAAGATTGCAATTCCGTGGGGGCCGTATCCCTCGTATGTGATTTCCTTGTAATCGCCGGCATCCTTGTCGGTGGCTTTCTTGATGGCGCGCTCCACAGTGTCCTTAGGCATATTGGCAGCCTTGGCGTTCTGCATCAGAGCACGCAGACGGGGATTTGTTGAGGGGTCGGGACCACCGGCCTTAGCGGCAATGGTGATTTCCTTACCTATGCGTGTGAATGTGCGCGACATATTGCCCCAGCGTTTGAGCTTACGGGCTTTGCGGTATTCAAATGCTCTTCCCATAGTATAGAGAATTGTGTGAAATAGAGATTGTATGTAGTTTTTATATTTAGATTCTTGTCGGATTATCGCAGCTCGGCGCCGAGACGTTTGGTGAGATTGGTGATAATCTTGTTCATCACGGCTTCAATCTGCTTATCCTGGAGGGTCTTTTCGTCGTCCTGTAGGGTGAGAGTGATGGCGTAAGATTTTTTGCCCTCGGGGAGCTTGGAGCCTTCGTAGACGTCGAAGAGGGTCACTGAACGGAGCAGTTTGCGTTCAGCCTCCCGGACGGCGGTCTCAATGGCTTCCATTGTGACTGTTTTGTCGATGAGCAGAGCGAGGTCGCGCTTCACGGGGAGAGTCTTGGGCAGGGGAGTGTTGGTGACCTTCTTTTTCGCTGCAAGGGCTGCGAGGGCTTCCCAATCGAGTTCGGCAAAGAGCACTTCCTGTTTGATGTCGGCACGGCGGCAGAATTGTTTGGCCACAATGCCCAACGAGCCGAGAGGTTTGCCTGAGCGGGTGGCGATATCGAGCCCGGCGGCGAGCAGTTCGCTTGTCGTGGATGTGACCTTCAGCTCAGCGGGAGATATGCCGAGGCGTGCGAGGATGTTGGCCACGATGGCGCGGAGGTCGTAGACGGTGGCTGTGGCCGCAGGGCGATTCCAGGATGCAGGGCGGAGGTTGCCGGTGAGCCAAATGCCGAGGCGTGATCCCTGTCCGTAGGGGGCAAGAATGGTCCGAGAGGTCGGCGCGGCATCAGTGTTGTCTGCTGTGCGTGAGGCGGGATTGCAGGTGTAGACGTTGCCAAATTCATAACAAGCCAAGTCGGCCTCCTTGCGGTTGATGTTGTGCGAGAGAGAGTCAAGGCCTCCGAAGAGGAGAGTCTGCCTCATCACGTTGAGGTCGGCGCTCAGGGGATTGAGCAACTTGACGCAGCGAGAGGCCGGCATCTGTTCAAGACCGTCGTACAGAGCCTCGGCAGAGAGTGAATTGTTGAGTATTTCATTGAACCCCTCGCCTGTGAGCTGCTCGCTGACGAGAGTGCGCAGACGCTGGTCGTCATCATCGCGACTTTTGAAGGATAGCGAAGAGCGGAGTGATGCTGAGATCTCAATGTTGTTGTAGCCGTAGATGCGCAGGAGGTCTTCCACAATGTCGCAGGGGCGGGTGACATCCACGCGATATGTCGGCACCTTGAGGGTGACGGACTCTTCGCTGTGGCTTACAATCTCCATCTCGAGGGAGCGGAGGATGGATGAGATTGTGCCGGAGGGAATCTCCTTGCCTATAAGGGTGTTGCAGTAGTCAAACGAGAGGGTTACTTCGGCGGGTTGTATGGGGGTGGGATAGATGTCGACGACCGGCCCGACGATAGAGCCGCCGGCGAGTTGACGCACCATAAGTGCCGCCAGTTTGAGCACGTAGAGGGCGTTGTTGGGGTCAACTCCACGCTCGAATCGGAATGAAGAGTCGGTGTTGAGCCCGTGGCGGCGTGCCGTCTTTCGCACGGACGTGGGGTTGAAGTATGCACTTTCAAGGAACACGTCGGTGGTGCTTTCGGTGACACCGGAGTCGAGGCCGCCGAACACGCCGGCGATACACATGGGCCGGCGGGTGTCGCAAATCATAAGGTCGCGGGTGTCGAGAGTGCGTTCTATGCCGTCGAGAGTGGTGAACTTTTCACCCTCAGTGGCGTTCTTCACCACCACCTTGCCACCTTCGATTTTAGCCACGTCAAAGCAGTGAAGCGGTTGCCCCATGGCGTGGAGCAGGTAGTTGGTGATGTCGACAATATTGTTGATGGGACGGACTCCGATGGCGTTCAGGCGGTCTTTCAGCCATTTTGGCGACTCGCTGACGGTGACCCCGGTGACGGTGACTCCCGTGTAGCGCGGACAGGCCTGAGGATTTTCCACTTCAACGGTGATGCCACCGTCAGAGCTGTTGACCGCAAAGGCATCAATGTCGGGACGGCACAGTGTGGCAGGGGTGCCGTTAGTGTGGAGCCAGGCGGCAAGGTCGCGCGCCACACCGTAGTGGGAGGCGGCATCAATGCGGTTGGGGGTGAGGTCGACCTCCAGCACATAGTCAGAGGTCAGACCATAATACTCGGCGGCCGGTGTGCCGGGAGTGGCGGCTCCGTCGGGGAGCACAATGATGCCGTCGTGCGATGTGCCGATGCCAATCTCGTCTTCGGCGCAAATCATGCCGAACGACTCGACGCCTCTGATTTTCGATTTTTTAATTACAAATTCCTTGTCGCCATCATATAGGGTTGTCCCCACGGTGGCCACAACCACAGTCTGCCCGGCGGCCACGTTGGGCGCTCCGCAGACAATCTGAGTGGCGGCGCCGTCGCCAAGGTCGACGGTGGTGATATGCAGGTGGTCGCTGTCGGGGTGGTCAATGCAAGTGAGCACTTTGCCAATCACAATTCCACGCAGGCCGCCGCGGATTGACTCCACCTCCTCAACTCCGCCGGTCTCCAGGCCGATTGAAGTGAGTGCAGCCGCCACCTCGTCAGGGCTGAGGGTGAAGTTGAGATATTCTTTAAGCCAATTATAGGATATATTCATTTGAATCTACTGATTTTAGCGAGGCTGTTTTGTTTTAAGGTGCAAATTTAAGGATTTTTCGTGAAATATTTTATCAGTCGGCCATAAAAAACCCTGGTGCCGGCGCGGTAAATTTGCAAAAAAGCGTGCTATTGTGTATATTTGCAGAAATATATGCCGATGTGGATACGGCTCAAATAAGTGAATAGATAATAATCAGTTAATCATACAACGCTGATATAACAGTTTACCATGATAAAAACGAATTCCCACAGATATTGTGTGATAATGTGCGGCGGTGTGGGCAGTCGGTTCTGGCCCTATTCGCGCGAGGAGCGCCCCAAGCAGTTTATTGATTTTCTCGGCACCGGGCGGTCGCTTCTTCAGATGTCATATGACCGCATTCTGCCTATTGTGCCCAAGGAGAATATAGTGGTGGTGACCAATGCTCGTTATGAATCGCTGATACGCGAGCAGCTGCCTGATATTCAGCCGCATAACATACTGCTTGAGCCGGCGCGGCGCAATACGGCGCCCTGCATAGCGTGGGCAGCCTATCATATCCGTGCGCTTGACCCCGAGGCCTCGATGATAGTGACTCCGAGCGATCATCTCATTACCGGCGAAACGGTGTTTGCCGACTGTGTGAACAGGGGGTTTGACTTCGTGGAGCGCAATGACGCGCTGCTGACCCTTGGCATCACGCCGACCCGCCCCGACACCGGTTACGGCTACATTCAGATAGGGCGGGAGACTGCTCCGGAGATATCGACAGTGAAGACCTTTACCGAGAAGCCCAATTTGGAACTTGCCAAAGTGTTTCTGGCCTCGGGAGAGTTTTTCTGGAATGCCGGCATTTTCCTGTGGCGCGCTTCAGCCATCATAGAGGCTCTCCACAAATATGATCCGGATTTGACAGACCTTTTTGACAAGGGAATCGAGAGTTTCGGCACCCCGGCTGAGAAGGGCTTTATAACGGCCAATTTTGCCTCCTGCAACGGCAACTCGATTGACTATGCCGTGATGGAGAAGGCCAAAAATGTGTATGTGGAGTGTGCCAACTTTGCTTGGAATGACTTGGGCACGTGGAGCGCTCTCTATGACAACTCGACGAAGGACGGCGACGCCAACGTGGTGCGCGATGCCCGTGTGATAGCATACGACGCAACGGGAAATATGATAGCTGTCCCCTCGGGCAAGCTTGTTGTGGTCAATGGCATACGGGATTATATAATTGCTGACACCGGCGATGTGCTCTTGGTGTGTCCGAAGAGCGAAGAGCAGAGCATTAAGCAGATGGTGAGCGATGTGAGGATGAAGTATGGCGAAGAGCTCCTCTGAATATCCCGACGAGCGTATCGTCGACAAGTGTTATCAAGAACTTGTGGCGGGCTATCTTGCCAGCAATCACCGCAAGAAGACTGACGTCATAGACCGTGCATTCCGCTTTGCGCGCGAAGCCCACCGTGGTGTGCGCCGACGGTCGGGCGAGCCGTATATTCTTCATCCCATAGCCGTGGCGCGGATAGTCTCGGCCGAGATGGGGTTGGGCTCTACTTCGATATGCGCGGCGTTGCTTCACGATGTGGTGGAGGATACGGAATATACCATAAGCGATATCGAACACCTTTTCGGGCGCAAAATAGCCGAGATAGTTGAGGGGCTGACCAAGATATCGGGCGGAATCTTTGGCGACCGGGCCTCTGCTCAGGCCGAGAACTTCCGCAAGCTCCTTCTCACTATGAGCAAGGATATCCGCGTGGTGCTCATCAAGATGGCTGACCGCCTGCACAACATGCGCACTCTCGGTTCGATGGCTCCCGCCAAGCAGTATAAGATAGCCGGCGAGACCCTCTATATCTATGCGCCGTTGGCTCATCGCCTCGGACTTTTTGCAATAAAGACCGAGCTTGAGGACCTGGCGTTCAGATATGAACATCCGGATGAGTATGAGCGCATATCCTCGCTGCTCAAGCAGGGGGAGGCCGGGCGTGAGAAGGTGTATGCCGATTTTTCCACTCCGATAATGGCGCGGCTCAATGAGATGGGGCTTCATTATGAGGCTAAGGCGCGTGTCAAGAGTGTCTATTCCATCTGGCGTAAGATGCACACCAAGCATGTCCCCTTCGAGGAGGTGTATGACCTCTATGCTATGCGCATTATCTTTGACCTTCCGGATGGGGAGGAAGATAAGGAGAAGGAGATGTGTTATCGCGTATATGCGGCGTTGACCGACCTCTATCGCCCCCATCCCGAGCGTATACGCGACTGGGTGGCGGTCCCTAAGGCTAATGGCTATCAGGCGCTCCACGTCACTCTGATGGGCCCTGACGGGAATTGGATAGAGGTGCAGATACGCTCCCGGCGGATGGACGAGATAGCCGAAAAGGGGTTTGCCGCTCACTGGAAATATAAGATAGGCGCTGATGTTGAGGAGGAGAGCGAGCTCAATGTGTGGCTTCGCACCATTAAGGATATCCTTGACGACCCTGATCCGAATGCCATTGACTTCCTTGACACTCTCAAACTTAATCTCTTCTCGAGTGAGATTGTGGTGTTCACCCCGAGCGGCGAGTTGCTCACCTTGCCTGCCGGAGCCACGGTGCTCGATGTGGCATACACTCTTCATTCCGATTTGGGCAACAAGTGTATAGCCGGCAAGGTCAATCATGCGCTTGTGCCGCTGTCGCATCAGCTCAATTCGGGCGACCAGGTTGAGGTGCTCACATCGCAGAGCCAGACTCCGAAGGCTGAGTGGCTCAACTTTTTGGCGACGGCAAAGGCTAAAACCCGCTTGCGCAAGGAGCTGCGGCGCGAACAGCAGCCTCTGATAGACGACGGCAAGCGTATATTCGACAAGTTCTTGGCCGACAATGCCATCACGCTCAATAATGATGTGATGACCAAGATTCTCGGCACATATCATGTGGCCAACAGCGATGAACTCTACCTTCGCCTCGGATCGGGGGAGGCTTCTATCGACGATTATCTCAATGCAGAGACCTCGTCAACGGCGCGCAAACTCATCTCGCGCCTGCTCAAGCTCGGGAGTATGGGGCGCAAGCGGAAAGCGAAGAGTGTCTCAGAGCCTGAAGTTGAGATTCCGGCCGAGATAAACCGCAGGGAGACTTATGTGTTGCGCAGCAATGAAAAGGGGCGCAACTTTGTGTTCTGCGATTGCTGCCGTCCTCTTCCGGGCGACAATGCCGTGATGGGCTTTATTTCCGATTCAGGCGCGGTGGCGCTCCACACTTTGGCTTGTCCTCAGGCTCAGGTGTTGAAGGCGGGTTACGGCCAGCGTATCCTCGCCGTGAAGTGGGAAGAGACGCTTTCGGGCAAGTTTCCGGCATCGATTCTCATTGAGGGAATTGACCGCCACGGCATCCTCTCGGAGCTCACGCGCGAGATATCCACGGCTATGGGCATCGACATCCGCCGCCTCAATATTGAGGCGAGGGGTGAGGTGTTCACGTGTGACCTGGATGTGCTGGTGGCTGCGGCGGCCGATGTGGAGATGCTGACACGCGCGGTGCTTAAAATCAAAGGTGTGAAGAAGGCAGAACGTGTGGCTTGACCTCTCGCCGTGACTCCCGGCTACTGCTTGCGCAGCTTGCGGGCGAGATTGATTAGGAAACCATAGATGGGCGAAGGTGGCGAGACGATGTCGGTGGCCATAGTCTCGGCCATGGTCATGGGCTGTTCGGTGCCGAACTGGCCCGGATATATCATTATGAGATTGTGGGAGGGGAAGTAGCGCTGCAGGAATGGGGGCACGGAGTCCATATCGGAGTCAAACGACACTGATGCACGGCGCGCACTGATGATTACCAGGAGGTCGTCGGTGGTGACGGACGCCTGCCGCAACACAAAGTCGTCGAAGCTCTCCACTTTTTTCCAGTCAGTGCGCACTCCAATCTTGCTTTTCTTCAGCACTGTGGCAATCATCAGCATGGTCTGCTCCTCACACCAGAACTCAATGGGGCATCCTATATGCCTCCCGAGATTCCCCACGGCCTGCACCCAACGGCGGAAACCGGTCTCAAACTGTGCTTTTTTCGGGATGGCCACATACATTTTGCGCAGTGTCGAGAGGGGATTGAAGCAGCGGGTGATGCAGACCATCCTGTTGGTGCTCTGCAGGAGGCTTTCGATTTTGTCGCCGAGAAAAGAGTCGATGAACGCGTTGCGGCGGTGCAGGCCGATGATCACCTCTGTGATGTCGCGCTCCTGCATAGTGTTGAGCACACCGGTGATAAAATTCAGGTCATATCGCTCAATCGTGGACAACTGCACCTCGACGGAGGCGGCAGCTCGTTCGGCCACATCCAATGAGTTGCGCGAGATGGAGCGCGAGGATGCGGAGTTGTCGTTGCGCACGTGGAGGGCGTAGAAGTCGCCCGGAATCGAAGAGTCGGGGAATCGCATAGCCAGGGCGAGGTCGACGATGGCGGTTGCGGAGCGCGGGTTGGAGATGGCTATGAGTGTGCGCGGGTGGGTGGCGGAGTCATCTTTCTCGGCTTCCTCCTGTGCCTGCTCGAGTATCTGCACCTTCAGCTTTGCGGCGGCATTGGCCGTGCCCATCGACGAGACGGTGCAGGTGACCAATATCATCAGAATCGTGCCGTTGAGAATCTCCACGCCGAAGAGCCCCATCTGATATCCGATGGTGACCACTGCGAGGGCCACAGCCGTGTGGGCGTTGGAGAGTTGGTAGAGCATAGAGCGGTCGGTGGCTGTGAGCCGGAACACTTTCTGGGTGATGAAGGCGGCAATCCATTTGGTGCTCATGGCTACCGCACACATCAC
>JAFLRW010000004.1:0-14437 GCA_022511285.1 Duncaniella sp. | reverse complement strand
CGCCGGCTATATAGAGAGTCTTCCATCCTTTCAGCAACACGCCCAGGTCGATGAGCATACCCACTCCAATCAGGAAATAGGGGATAAACAGGGCGTTGCCGGTGAACTCCAGCCTCCCCATCAGTGTGGAGCGTCCGGGGATGAACTTGTTGAGCACCAGTCCGGCGTAGAAGGCGCCGAACACCCCCTCGATGCCTATCCACTGCGCTATGGCGGCGGCGAGAAACACCATGACCATAACGTAGACAAACTGCGAGATGCCGTCGTGATATTTCTTGAAGAAGTAGCGGGTGAGGCGCGGATAAATGTAGAAGATTCCGGCACAGTAGGCCACCAGATAGCCTAAAATGGGCAGGAGGGAGCGAATGGAGCCCTCCCTTTCCACTCCGAGGACTCCGGCCAGCATAATGAGGGAGCCGAGCACGGTGACGATGGTGCCGGAGATGGCTATGACGACGGCGGGAGAGCGTGTGACCCCGAAACGGGCCACTACGGGGTAGGCCAGCAGGGTGTGGGCGGCAAACATTGATGCCAGGAGTGTGGCGTCGGCCATCCCCATATTCAGGAAGCAGATGGCGGCCACTGCGCCAAGCAGGAGAGGGATGAGGAATGTGAAGACTCCGAACACAAGCCCCTTGCCGAGGTTTTTGCGCAGGTGATACATATCTATCTCAATGCCTGCAAGAAACATCAGATAGAGGATGCCCACCTGGCCGAACACCTCAAAACTCATATCTCGCGCCAGCAGCCCGAATCCGTGAGGGCCCACGGCCACGCCGGCTATGATGAGGCCGATGACGTGGGGTATCTTGAGACGGCTGAGCAGCAGCGGAGCGATGAGCACGATGAGCATCACCGTCAGAAATATCGGCACCGGAGAGCTGATGAGCGGCATAGATTCTTAAGGGTTGGGGGAGTGTGGCAGTGAGAGGTGCGGGGGTGGTGGGGAGGTTATCGGTGGAGGGTGTATGTGCCGCCGGGTGTGGTGGTGAGGTCATACTCATAGACCTTGCGGACCATAGGCTGGCGGGGGGTGATTTCGTCGCTTGCGAGAGGCTGTTTGGTCACCGTGCGCGTGTAGAGGGGATTGGGGTTGTCGCCGCCGGCCTCGGTGAGTCCGTCACCCTTCAGTGGGATGTAGGAGCGCACTCTGAGATTTCCGCCAAGGCGTGATGTGATGGTGACTTTGGAAGGCTGTGAGCCGTCCCAGTCCATATCCACTACAAATCCGCCACGGGCCACGAGACCCTTCACAGACCCCTCGCTCCATTCGTCGGGGAGAGCCGGGAGCAGGTGGAGGGCACCGTCGTGGCTCTGCACCAACATCTCGGCCACACCGGCTGTGTAGCCGAAGTTGCCGTCAATCTGGAACGGCGGGTGAGCGTCGAACAGATTGGGATACATGCGTTTGGTAATCATATTGTTGACAATCTTGTAGGCGTGGTTGCCGTCCTGGAGTCGCGCCCAGAGATTGATTTTCCAGCCTATTGACCATCCTGTGGCCTCGTCGCCGCGCTGAATCATGGTGTGGCGCACGGCCTCAAAGAGTTCGGGGGTGGTGTAGGGAGAGATTTGTGCCGAGGGGTAGAGTCCGTAGGCGTGGCTGATGTGGCGGTGGGAGTCGCGGGCCTTGTCCCAGTCGCCCATCCACTCCTGAAGCTGATTGTGACGCCCTATTTGCATAGGGGGGAGTGCTGAGATAGTCTCCGAGAGGGAGTCGAGATAGCTTTTGCGTTCGCCGCGGATGATTCCTGCCGCGAGTGTGTGGCTCAGCAGGTCGTGGACAATCTGATTGTCCATCGTGCATCCGGCTTCAATCCAGGCCTTGCCGCCAAACTTTGCCGCGGGGCCATGCTCGGGCGACATTGAAGGCGTCACCACTTTCCATCCGGTGGAGGGGTCGGTGACAAGGAAGCTAAGGAAGAAGTCGGAGGCACCTTTGAGCACCGGATAGGCACGGTCCAGGAAGTCGCGGTCGCCGGTGTAGAGATAGTGTTGCCAGAGATGAGTGGCGAGCCAGGCGCCCCCCATAGGCCAGGTGCCATAGTTGGCCTTGTCGACCACTCCCGAGGTGCGCCATATGTCGGTGTTGTGGTGGGTGACCCATCCGGGGCAGCCATACATCTCGCGCGCGGTGACACGGGCATTGACTGAGAGGTCGTCGAGAAGGTCAAACAGCGGTTCGTGACACTCGCTGAGGTTTGTGGGCTCGGCGGGCCAATAGTTCATCTCGGTGTTGATGTTGATGGTGTATTTGCCGTCCCACGGCGCGTTGGGCTGGTGGTTCCAGATGCCTTGCAGGTTGGCGGCCTGTCCTCCGGGCTGCGAGGAGGCTATGAGCAGATAGCGCCCATATTGAAACAGCAGGGCCGCCAGCTCGGGGTCGCTCTGCAGGGCAAAGCGCTTTATCCTTTGGTCGGTGGGGAGTGCGGCTGTCTCGGCGGGAGTGCGGCCTAAGCAGATGTCAACGCGGTCAAACTGGCTGCGATGGCGGTCGATATGAGCGCGGCGAGCGGCCGAGTAGTCGCGTTTCACGGCCTTGGCCAGCCGCTCTTTGGCTCGGGATGTGGCTGAGGCTGTGACGTCGTGATAATTGACGAAATTTGTGGCTATAGATATATATAGTGTGGCCTCGGTGGCGCCTGTGAGAGTCAAGGAGTCGCCGGCGGCTGTCAGCCGTCCGCCTTTGGGGACAATCTGCAGGCGGGTCTCCCCTTTGATTACGCCCGGCACACCCTCGTGGTCGCCCCCCTTGGTGTCAAGAATCAGGGTTTTTCCCTCGCGGCGAGTGGCGTGGGTGGTCATCGGCGAGGTGAACGAAGCCGTGAATGTCAGAGCGCCCGGCTCAGAAGCCGTGAGGCGCACCATCACCACATCGTCGGTCATCGAGGCAAAGGCTTCGCGTGTGAATCGCACACCGCCCTTTACATAGCTCACAGTGGTGGTGGCGCTGTCGAGGTTGAGGTCGCGGTAATAGTCGGACACCTGTTCGTGGCCCGGGAATCGGAGCATCAGAGACCCAATGGTCTGGTATGGCATGCCGTTTTGACCGGTCAGAAAGGTGGAGTCAATCAGCTCTTGAGCCTCATCGTTGCGCCCGGCAAACACCAGCTCCCTCACTTTGGGCAACACCTCTTTGGCCTTGGTGGAGTGGTTGGTGTGAGGCGAGCCGCCCCACATAGTCTCTTCATTGAGCTGAATCTCCTCAACGGCCGTGCCGCCATAGACCATGGCGCCGAGACGGGAATTGCCGAGCGGCAAGGCCTCGACCCACTCAGCGGCCGGAGCGTCATACCATAGTTTCAGTTCGGAATCGCCTGCACAAACAGGCAGCGCAGTGACGGCAGCCATCGCCGCTGCTAACAGGATTTTCATAGTAATCAGATTGTTTAAAAAATGATATCGCAAAGTTACGAAAAAAAGCTTGATATATCAAGTGTTAATCTCTATCAAATCCTTGGGAATCTCACAGAATAACCCCTAACTTTGTGCGAATTTATAGCGATTCTTTTAAAGTTCCACATATGCCATAGTATCAAGGATCTACTAACGTTCACAGGCGCACATTCCCTGACGGTGCAAAGTAGTGGGTAGTACAAATGCCTGATGGATCGGATGCAGTCGCGAACATAGGATTCGCAGAAACTTCGTAACTTTGCAGCATAATTTGAACTATCTTTTATGCCGGCGAATAAGAATGCTTTGACAAGGATTGTGCTGCTCGACAAGTTGCTTGCCGACCGTTACCACTCATATTCTATTCAAGATATGACAGATGTTATAAATCGGCAGCTGCCTGAATATGGGCAGAAAGACGGGGTGACTAAGCGGTGCGTAGAGAAGGACATAGAGTATCTTGAATATAAATTTCCGGAATTGATAGAATTTGAGAGATATACTATTGACGCATATTCGGTTGCCACTGATAAGCCATATAGAAAGAGATGCATCCGCTATGCTGATCCCACATTCTCAATATTCAAAGGAAAGCTCTCCGAAGAAGAAAAGGGTTTGCTCTCAGCCGCTCTTTCTACAATCGGTTCTTTCGAAGGACTTGACAGTTTCGGATGGTTGAACGATTTCAGCAAGCGTTTAGGCCTTGTGGAACAGGAACCGATAATTCAGATGTCGAAAAATCTCCTTGAAAACAAGACTCTTATGGCGGAAGCATTTTCGGCTATTCAAGCAAAATCAGTTGTCAATATCGAATATGTGAAATACAATGACTCTCAAAAACGAAAGGTCATTATATCGCCTTATCTTCTCAAGGAATATAATCGCAGATGGTATATCATAGGAGCAGCATACGACACTGGCAAAATCTTAAATTTTGCACTTGATAGAATACTATCCATCAAAGTTTTGACGGGATTTGAATACAATCGGGCACCGGATGATTTGAACGAGCGTTATGAAGATATTATAGGCATAACCTATGATGAAGAGTCGCCACTCCATAAAATAATTTTTTGGGTTTCTGATTCGTCAGTTCCCTATATAAGAACCAAGCCTCTGCATGGTTCGCAAAAAGAATTAAAGGGAGAAAAAGAGAATGCGTTGCGAGAACAATATTCTCTTCCGGAAGCCGGCGCACTCTTCACAATTGAATGTAGGAAAAACTATGAGTTGATAAGGGAATTGACCAGTTTCACCGACCTTAAAATCCTTTCTCCCGAACCTATCATCAACGCTGTAAAAACTCGCATCAAAAATCTTTACCAAAATTACTTTTAGCGAACATAGAGTTCGCAACCGTCATTTAACTTTGTACCGTCAAACAGAAACAGAATCATTATGAACAAAGAAAATTACCGCAGGATAAACGAACCGATCAATTCCAACCTTTATTCAGTTCAGAATAACGAATATCAGTGGGGCGCAGTTGATGACAACGACAACGTCGTAATTGAGTTTGGCAAATATGCATGGATTGACGGCTTTCATAATGGTCTTGCAAAAGTAATAGGGTTTGAGGACACCGGTAATGTTATAGCTATTCATGATAAGAACGGTAATTTTTTTGAAGGGCAAGATGTACCTAAACATTATGAGCACGGCATAATCAATGAAAAGGGAGAAGAAGTGCTCCCTCTGGAATATAACATCTGGAAATTTTACGGCAAAGACTTCCCAACCATCAAAGCTTTCAAGGATGGAGTTGAGCACAAGTTCTATTTCAGCCAACTCAACCCCGACTATATCGAGGATGATGACGATGATTCCGATAATTCCGATAATTCATATTACGATGATTACCCCGATTATGATCAAATGGAAAGGGATACTTGGGATGCTATGACGGATGGTCAATATGGGGATATGCCGGAAGGCTTTGACGGAGATTATAGTTTCCTGGGATATTAGACTCCATTTACGAACATAGGTTTCGCAAAGATTGATTATCTTTGCAATATAAAAGAGGACATTGACAATACTGAGCCGAGACGGACATTTTGAACTTGCCCGACGAATAGCCGGGTACTTTCCCTCCGGGGAATTTCCAACGGTCAGTTGGCTTTTATCGATAAAGTACGCTTCTCCTTGCGGTGCAGTGGCTCCTCATCCGGCACGTTCTTTATCGGTTGAATCTGGAAAGTTCTAATCAAAACATCACGATTCTTAGATTTATTATCTTATATCTTAAGGACATAAAGAAAAGAGTCTCGGCTTGGTATTGTCATTTATTTTTCAAATTCGATGGATAAACAACTTCTCGTAGAAAAAATTCGCAAAGTGGATAGCAAGCAATCGCTACTTGATCTCCTCAATGAGATTAAGGCTGAATTGCTTGGATGTAAATCCTATCCCTTTACAATGCGCAAAATGATGAAGTTGTGTAATCCAAAACTTGAGAGCAATCGATACCGTCAATTCACAATTCCAAAAAAATCCGGCGGATTACGTGATATATATGCGCCCAATGGCAATCTGAAATGGATGCAAATATGCTTGAATGAAATTTTCAAGGCCGTTTATGCGCCATCGCCATACGCAATGGGTTTTGTCGAAGGTCGTTGCATCGTTGACAATGCCCGAATACACACAAATCAAAATTATGTCTTTAACATTGACCTTGCCGACTTTTTCCCAAGCATCGACCAGGCTCGTGTGTGGAAACGCCTGCAGTTGCCGCCTTTTAATTTTAACAAGGAGGTTGCCAATGTTGTAGCCGGGTTGTGTTCGATTAAGTCATTAAGGGCTACTTCTGAAGAAGCCTTTTCAGAGTGTTACAATCTTCCTCAAGGAGCACCTACTTCGCCGCTTTTAACCAATGCTATCTGCGATAAACTTGACCGCAGATTGGCCGGGTTGGCCAAACGGTTCAATTTGCATTATTCACGTTATGCTGACGACATTACATTCAGCTCGATGCACAATGTATATCAAGAAGATAGCGAATTTCGCAAAGAACTGGAACGAATCATCAAAGACCAGCAATTCCAAATCAACCCCAAGAAAACACGCTTAAATCATCGCAGTCGTCGGCAAGAAGTTACAGGCTTGACCGTCAGCGAAAAAGTGAACGTTACACGTAAATATGTAAAAGACATTCGTGCAATCCTGCATATTTGGGAAAGATATGGAGCCAATGCCGCACTATCGGCTTTCTACCCTCGATATAAAGCTGAAAGGGGCTATCTATTGAAAGGGGAACCGAATATTGAGAATGTAATTTCAGGAAAACTATGCTACCTCAAAATGGTGAAAGGAGAAAACTACCCTCAATATATCAAATTGTCTGAGCAGTTCGCAAGACTCACTTCCAATCAGAAACCAATTCTAAAAGAGCGTAGTTGGGAATACTTACAATCAGAGGCGATTGCCGACTTTGAAAAGCGCCTTGGTGTTACTATTCAATATGCCAAATCTAATAAGGGTAAGGCATACGCATTCTTTGAATTGGGGGGTCAACGCATATTGGCATCGGTCAGTCAGAATATTTCAATCAGACATATACCAAAGGATGCTCAAATATCCTTGTGTTTGCAAACAGATTTCAAGATTAGGTTTGGGGGAGAATTTTATATCTCGCACAATCAATTGGAACATGCCGATGACAACACAGTAATTGGTAGGATGAAGATGGATTGTCCATTGCCGGAAGACCTGGGACAACGTTTCTTTTATCTCATTCACCGACCGTTGAAACCTGACGCACAAAAGAGGATAATTGTAAAAGACAAGAATGCAGAAATGCTAAAAAAGGCTGTCATTGAAATTGCACAGCAGTTCCCGTCTGAGCTTGGGCTGAGAGATGCATTCGGTATAATCGAATCCTCAATGGGTCAGTCCAAGGACACTCTTACTCGGCTAATAGAATCCAATTTTGACCTCTCTATACTTCCATAATATGGCACAATATCCACAAGAACATCTCGAAAAGCTTCTCAAATTCTTAAACGATGAAATAATCCACGACCCGGCTAATGCCTGGTTTGTGGATAAACTGTATAAATTACTTCCTCAAAAAGAAATACCCCCCACCTCCAATCCGGACATTAAGAATATTGAGAAATATCTTGCTTTAGATTATAAGATTGACACTCTCAAAACCCATATTGATTATTCATTTATTAAAGATAATTATTTGCGAGATTGTTTTGAGGCCGATTGGCGCGAAATGCTTCGATACCGATTTGGCACACGAGGCCATAATATTTGCTTCCCCGAATTCTGTAGATATGTTCTAATTCAAGCCGAACGGGCTCTCAATGTATATTACAATACGGTTTTTGAGAAAGATTTTCAAAAAATAAAGGAGAATATCACTTTGCATGCCGACTGGGTATATATACCGGATAAAGTCAATAATGTGGAGAGTATTTCATTTGCCGCAAAGTTAGACGCATTTGTCAAAGCGTTAAATCTCAAGAAAGAAGTTAAAGATGTTTTAGACAGAGTGAGAGAGGTGAGAAATACCACAAGTCATGGTTCATCAATTCCAGATTTCAATGAGAGCTTCTTCCAAAAGCATTATAAACAACTTATCTCTCAGGGTTATCCTTTGACATCTTTTGGTCTCGTGGATTGGGCCGCTCTAAAGAAAAATGAGCAATTGAACAATATATACAATAATTTCATGAAGCAGACACCTGAACATCAACTCTATATAAAACTCGCCTGGCAAAGACAATGTCCTTTTGATGAAGTGATGCTCGCTCTTGGAGAGTTAGTAAAACGGGTATCATCGATACTGCAATGATTATGGCAACCAGAGAATATGTTGAACCCCGAAACATTGAAGATAATGGCGTAAAGAATATTCGGGGGCCTGTGAAGGTCCCCGCTTTTACAGTTTTCAAGATATGAGCTGCGGTGCGGCTTTAGAATGGAGGGGCGTCGTCGGGGGTGGAGGTGAGGTCGGCAGTGCCGCCGGCGAGAGGGGCGCTGCCGCCGAATGGCTCGGGGGCTACGTAGGGGGATGGGCCGTCGGCCGGGGAGTCGGCAGTGTTGAGGCGCGAGGCTCTGGTACCGCTTGACTTTTCGGACTCGCCGTCCCAGTTTTCAAAACGGGCATAGCGAGAGCGGAATCGCATCTTGACGTCGTCCACACGTCCAGAGCGGTGTTTTGCCACGATGAATTCCGCCAGGCCGCGGATGTCGTTGCCTGCGGCATCGGTGCCGGAGCGCAGATAGTATTCGGGGCGATGGATGAAGCAGACAATGTCGGCGTCCTGCTCGATGGCGCCCGACTCGCGAAGGTCGCTCAGCTGCGGGCGTTTGCCATCTTTGGAGTCGGCTCCGCGGCTCTCCACGGAGCGGTTGAGCTGCGAGAGGGCCACGATGGGGATGTCGAGTTCCTTGGCCAGCTGCTTGAGCGAGCGAGAAATCATTGACACCTCCTGTTCGCGCGAGCCGAACTTCATTCCCGAGGCGTTCATGAGCTGCAGATAGTCGATGATGATGAACGACACATTGTGCTCTCTGACCAGACGGCGTGCCTTGGTGCGGAGTTCGAAGATGGAGAGCGAGGCGGTGTCGTCGATATAGAGGGGGGCGTTGTAGAGGTTTTTGACGCGCGACATCAGTTGGTCCCACTCCATCTGCGAGAGTTGGCCTGATTTGATTTTGTCGCCCTCAATCTCGCAGGTGTTTTGGATGAGGCGGTTGACGAGCTGGATGTTTGACATCTCCAATGAGAAGATGGCCACCGGGATATTGTAGTTGACCGCCATATTCTTGGCCATAGACAGCACGAAGGCGGTCTTACCCATGGCCGGGCGCGCTGCAATGATGATGAGGTCGGAGCGCTGCCACCCGGAGGTGAGCTTGTCGAGCTCGTGGAATCCCGATTCCAAACCAGAGAGGCCCGAGGCGCGGTTGGCGGCCGTCTGTATCTGTTCGATGGCCGAATTGATTACGGGGTCAATCTGTGTGACATCTTTCTTGACGTTGCGTTGCGAGATCTCAAATAGTTTCCCCTCGGCCTCCTGCAGGAGGTCGTCGACGTCGTTGGTCTCGTCGAAAGCCTGCGCCTCAATCTGCGAAGCGAAGCGTATGAGTTCGCGGGCAAGGTATTTCTGCGCCACAATGCGAGCGTGAAACTCCACGTGGGCCCCGGAAGCCACTTTTGAAGTGAGCTCCGACACCCTCAATGCCCCGCCGGCCCCTTCGAGGTCGCCCTGCAGGCGCAGCTGCTCGATGACGGTGAGCATATCGATGCTCTTCTGGGCCGCACCGAGGCTCTGGATGGCGGCATAGATTTTCTGATTGGCGGGCTCATAGAACGACTCCGGCTTGAGGATATCGCACACGGTGGTGTAGGCATCCTTTTCAAGCATCAGAGCGCCGAGCACCGCCTCTTCGAGCTCGTTGTCGCGAGGCGGGATGCGGCCACCGTGGTCGAATTTAGAGACGTGTTCCGGCTTTCGGCTGTTTGATGTGTATTCTTGTGGCATAGTTGGGCTGATTAATCAATTATTTCGGAGGCAAAGATAGGCAGAATTTTTAGTAAATTCGCGGATTGTTAGTAACTTTGCTGAAATGTTAATAAATTACCATATCATAGTAGCCGCCGGGAGCGGAAGCCGCTACGGCGGGACCCTGCCCAAGCAGTACTGCCCGCTGTGGGGGCGCCCGGTGTTGATGACCACCATTGAGCGCCTTGCCGCGGCAGCCCCGGGGGCCGAAATCATTGTGGTGGTGAGCGGTGCGATGGCTGAAGAATGGAGCGCGATGTGTCGCGAGCATTCGTTTTCGCATCCTCACCGGATAGCCTTTGGGGGCGCAACGCGGGCCGAGAGTGTGCGCAATGCCTTGGCGCTTGTCGATGCGGAGCGAGTGGGGTGGATAAGTGTCCACGACGCTGCGCGCCCTATGGTGACGCCGGCCCTCTTCGGCCGACTGCTCGAGGCGCTTCCCGGGGCTGACGGCGTGATTCCGGCAGTGCCCGTCACTGACTCTCTGCGCCTGCTCAGTGCCGACGGGGCGAGTCGCTCGGTGGACCGCTCGCTCTATCGAGCCGTGCAGACGCCCCAACTGTTTGACGGGCGGAAACTGATAGCCGCCAATCGCCAACCGCTTCGCCCCGAATTTACCGACGACGCCACAGTGATGGAAGCGGCAGGATACACCAATCTGAGGCTGGCCGAAGGGGACCCGGCAAACATTAAAATAACCATTGCCGGAGATATTAAGCGTATAGAGAGCGATGGCAGACATCCTTGACACTGACATAAAATTTCTCAAAGGGATAGGTCCCAAGCGCGCCGAGCTGCTTGAAAAGAATCTGGGCATTCGCACGTATCGCGATATGCTCTATCACTTCCCGACGTCGTATGTTGACCGTTCCACAGTGTGGCGCATAGCCGACTTTGCAGGGAGCGATATGCCGTCGGTGCAGGTGAAGGGGCGGTTCGTGTCGCTCACGGTGCAGGGCGAGGGTGCCAGGGCGCGTCTCGTGGGGCTGTTCTCCGACGGGAGCGGAGTGATGGAGGTGGTGTGGTTTAAGCGCATCAGGGCTATGCGGGAGCACTATTTAACGTCGACGGATTATGTGGTGTTCGGCAAGCCGACACAGTTTAACGGCCGCTGGAGCATGGTGCATCCCGAGGTAGATCCCCCCGGGGCCACGGCTGCACAGATAGAGAGCCGGGGAGTGTATCCGCTCACAGAGCAGCTGCGCAATCGCGGCTTTTCATCGCGCACATTCTCGGTGGCGGCCCAGGATATTCTCAGTGCGATGCGCAGTGTCGACGAGACCCTCCCGCCGAGCATTATCGCCTCATTGGGGCTAATGGGCCTCGGCGAAGCGCTCAGAGTGATTCACAATCCCCCGACGCCCGCACAGTTGGAGAGAGCCAGGTTAAGGATGAAGTTTGAGGAGCTCTTCTATCTGCAATTAGACATCCAGAGCCGCTCGCGCCACCGCCATGCAGCCACTCAGGGCTTCTACTTCCCGCGCATAGGGCAATATTTCAACACTTTCTATTCAGAATTTCTGCCGTTTCCTCTCACGGGAGCCCAAAAGCGCGTGATTAGGGAGATCCGCGCCGATATGGCCACCGGGCGGCAGATGAACCGCCTGCTACAGGGCGATGTGGGGAGCGGAAAGACCCTTGTGGCGCTGCTGACGATGCTCATAGCCCTTGACAACGGCACACAGGCCTGCTTGATGGCCCCGACGGAGATTCTTGCCACACAGCACTATGAGACAATCTCGCAACTCGTGGCTCCGCTCGGAATCAATGTGAAACTCCTCACAGGCTCAACCCGTAAAAAGGCGCGTGACGTGATTCATACGCAGCTCCAGGACGGCTCGCTACATATATTGATAGGGACGCACGCCGTGATTGAAGATAAGGTGAAGTTCAAGAACCTCGGGTTTATAGTAATCGACGAGCAGCACCGGTTTGGCGTGGCGCAACGGGCGCGACTGTGGGGCAAAAACAGCATTCTGCCCCATGTGCTTGTGATGACCGCCACTCCCATTCCGCGCACACTGGCAATGACCGTCTATGGCGACCTCGATGTGAGTGTAATTGATGAGCTGCCTCCCGGGCGCAAACCGGTGCAGACACTGCTCAGATATGACGAGGACCGCTTTGCCACATATCAGGGCATAGGGCGGCAGCTGCGCCTCGGGCGCCAGGTCTACATAGTCTATCCTCTGATTGATGAAAACGAGAAGCTTGACTTGCGCTCGCTTGAAGAGGGGTATGACACGATTCGTGAGACTTTCAGGGATTATCGTGTGGCTTACGTGCATGGCCGAATGAAGCCTGAGGAGAAAGACTATCAGATGGGGCTCTTTGCTTCAGGCGAGACCCACATTCTTGTGAGCACTACGGTGATAGAGGTGGGTGTCAATGTGCCCAACGCCACGACGATGGTGATAGAGAATGCCGAGCGCTTCGGCCTCTCACAGCTCCATCAGCTGCGCGGGCGCGTGGGGCGCGGAGGGGAGCAGAGCTATTGTGTGCTGATGACAAAACGGAATATAGCGCGCGACACGCGCAAGCGACTCGAACTGATGACCCGCACCACAGATGGCTTCGTCATAGCGGAGGCTGATATGCAGATGCGCGGACCGGGCGATATTGAAGGGACTCAGCAGAGCGGTCTGCCCTTCAGCCTCAATATAGCCAATCTGGCCACCGACGGGCAGATTGTGCAAATGGCGCGCGATAAGGCTGTTGAAGTGCTTGACGCCGACCCGCTATTGGCCACCTCCGAGGGTGTCCTGATGCGCCGACAGCTCTCGCGCCTCATCTCCCGCACCCGTGATTGGTCAAGAATATCGTGACCGTGGATAATTAAAAAAGTTCGTCAATGCCGGGCACATTCTCAACGGAGTTAAAATTAAGAAAGTCCACATCTTGCTTTTTTCAGCAAAGATATGGACCGTATCTTGGGTACGAAAAGACAAAAAATTATACTTTCATTTTGTAGCCTTTACGGAACAAATGAAATTGTTTTTTTACATTTTTATAATTTGATTTAGTTCCTTCTTTTACATTAAATATAATGTAATTGCTTTCGTACCATGTTATTTGATTGCCGCTTTCTTTATATTGAACATTTCCATAAGATACAGTTATAGATCCATTACCTTTACCAGATGTTGGATTTATACTTAGTCCAGTTATATTTACTGAAGATCCGCCACAAGATTCAACTGACACAGTATAGTCTTGATTACATTCAAAATAAATTTGCGTTGAACTTGCTTCAGTTTTTATTTCTCGAGAAGCTAATGTTGAAAATCTAAAATAGTATTCTTCTTTAGAAGAATTTGAAGAATTATCTGGTGCTTTCATTAGAACTATTATTTTCTTGTTTTTCATCCTCTTTTGGATTATTAGGTTCATCAGTATTACAAGAAAATAGAAATACAGCAATTATTAGGCTTATGAGTTTTATAGGTTTCATATTTTTCATTTTAATCAATATTCCAATATGCTAATGGGTCTCCGTCAAAAATCGTGTCAATTTCATCATCTGAATAACCCATTTCATCTTGAGCATAACTACCATTATATCTTTCATATGTTTCGGAATAACTATCATCCCAATTTTTGTTATCGAAATGTTCATCAATATCATAATCATCTTCAACCGTTAGCCAAAACTCATAATCCTCTTCGCGTTTCTTACACAACTTCCGGAAAGAAGTTTGTTTAAGAAATGGATAAATAGCTTCAAGTTGAGTGATTGTATTGTTGGTTATTACAAAATTTACTCCAGTGCATAATTTTAAACACCAAGCAACATATGATGGATTTATGTCCATAACATCTGTAAGCGAAAGACCATGGTATCTTCCAAAATTGAAGGTGCTTTCAACATCCTCAAATAGACAAACTCGTTTAATCATTTAATTTATCTAATGTATCTATTTCAGAAGGATCATATATTTCATAAATTAGTTCTCCTGTAGATTGAATTATGCGCCTTGTAACAACAACAAAATCGGATGCAACTCCTTTATATTTGGTATTAGTTTCAAATAAATATTCATTTTCAAAAGGAGTATAGTAAGCTAATCCATCAAGTAAAGAAATTCTATCTATTTTATTAACCCAAGGGTTTGGCTTTGGGTCTCTGATAGATTGAAAATATGCTTGTAATTTAGATTGAGATAGTTCAGATATAAATCGAGGAATATATAAAAATAGAAGATGCAATTTGTCTTCACTTATTTTTGAGATTTTCTTAAATATAGGAAAACCATAAGTTTTATCATTTATATCAAAGATTATTCTATTGCCTATTACATAAGCCTTACCAAGTGGCGGACAATTGATTTTATCTGACAGAATATTGTTTTCTGTATATGGAACAAAACCAAATATTTCGCCTTCTTCTCCAATAGGCAACTGAACTTTTAAGGATTTGGATAAATTCCCTTCAGTTTCTAATTTATTAAATAATGAGGCCATGATTTAAATTTATGTTTCAGATGTTTCAGAAAAATTTTTGATTTTAATAACGATGA
>JAFLRW010000039.1 GCA_022511285.1 Duncaniella sp. | reverse complement strand
ATCGCTCCTATCCACCTTCGCTGACCACAACATCTTCCTCTCATCGGCATGCGGCGGCAAAGGCAGCTGCGGACAGTGCAAATGCCAGGTGTTCAACGGCGGCGGCGACATTCTCCCCACAGAAAAGGTCCATTTCTCACGCAAGGAGCAGCAGGCCCACTGGCGCTTGGGATGCCAGGTGAAAGTGAAGGAGAATTGCTCGGTAGGCATTCCGGCCTCGGCCCTCGACGTCAAGGAGTGGGAGTGTGAGGTAATCTCCAATCGCAACGTAGCCACCTTTATCAAAGAGTTTATCGTGGCTCTCCCCGAGGGGGCTCATATGGACTTTATCCCCGGCTCCTACGCTCAGATTAAGATTCCGACATTCGATATTGACTATGACCGCGACATCGACAAGGCGCTCATTGGCGACGAATATCTTCCGGCCTGGGAAAAATTCGGGCTTTTCAACCTCAAATGCCGCAACACGGAGACCACCGTGCGCGCATATTCAATGGCCAACTATCCCGAAGAGGGCGACCGCTTTATGCTCACCGTGCGCATAGCCACTCCGCCATTCAAGCCCAAACCTCAGACAGGATTTATGGACGTGCCCCCGGGCATTGCTTCGAGCTATATTTTCACACTCAAGCCCGGCGACAAGGTGGTGATGTCGGGGCCCTACGGTGATTTCCACCCCATAGTCGACTCTAAGGCCGAGATGATGTGGATTGGAGGCGGCGCCGGCATGGCTCCTCTCCGCGCTCAAATAATGTGGATGACCAAGACTCTCCATACCACCGACCGCGTAATGAACTACTTCTATGGAGCCAGAGCACTCAACGAGGTGTTCTATCTCGACGACTTCCTCAGCCTCGAGAAGGAATTCCCCAACTTCAAGTTCCATTTAGCTCTTGACCGTCCGGACCCTGCAGCAGATGCCGCAGGCGTGAAATACACTGCCGGATTCGTGCATCAGGTAATCTATGAGACATATCTCAAAAACCATCCTGACCCTGAGGATATCGAATACTACATGTGTGGTCCCGGCCCGATGAGTGCCGCCGTCAACCGGATGCTCTATGACTTAGGCGTCGACCCGGAATCAATCCACTACGACAACTTCGGAGCATAAGCCGGAAAAGCCGAGGTTCAGTTATTCTCCTGCGGCGGATATTTGACTGTGCCGGTGTGAATGTCGTAGGTCAGCACCGTATCGTGAACGGTCACGGCGTAGACCCTGTAGTCACGGCTCAAGGCATAGACCTCATCCGTGAGTTCCGTCTCCAGGAGATAGCCATACAGTCTCTCAGGCAGCTGATCATAAATCAGCACTCCGGGGAGTGTGGACCCTCGGCCATCAATCTCAGACCATTCGCTGTCAGCGTCGAACGTGAGCACTACCCCTCCGCTCACTTCGATTCGGCAGCCGCCGTCAGCCAATGGCGTAAAGCTGTCTATTCCCTGCGACGGAAAATATTGCGATACAAATCCGGCCACCGCTTGTGGCATATCATCCCAATCGCCGTCGGCGGTGGAGCACGATGGGGTCAGCACGGCTATGAGCCAAAGTAAAATCAATGATGCGTAGTTGCGTATCTTCATAAAGCAGTCAAGATTATCTATTCAATACAAAATCACAACCCCCAAGAAACCGTATTCGTTCAGACGGTGTTCCGAGGGGGTTGTGTGTGTTATTATAATACCTCCTGCCCTAATTGCGGCAGAGGATATGACCCAAAGTAAGATTACTTCTTGCGGCGATTGCCGTAGCGGTTCATGAACTTATCCACACGGCCTGCAGTGTCAACAAGCTTCTGCTTGCCGGTGAAGAAGGGGTGAGACGACGAGGTAATTTCAAGCTTAACTAAGGGATAGGTCACGCCGTCGACTTCGATTGTTTCCTTAGATGCTACGGTTGAGCGAGTGATGAAGATCTCGTCGTTTGACATATCTTTGAACACCACTTCACGATAATTAGAGGGATGGATGTCTGCTTTCATTACTCTGAATGATAGTTGATTGAGCGGATTCTTTGTTTAATGAATTGAGCGTTGGTAAGACGCGTCTATTCGTAATGGCGCTGCAAAGTTAGCGATTTTTTCTCAAATTGCAAAAACATTTTCAATCGTGGACTGCAAAAACATATCAAAAAAACGCTGCGTCAATGCGAGGAGATAAAAAAAATAATTCGTTGTTTCAAGGAATATTCGTATTTTTGTGGAGCAAATTGTCAACAACGCATTTTTATGACCATCTCCACTCAGCATCTTCGCGGGATGGGAGTGGCACTGACCACCCCCTTCCGACACGACGAGACCATAGACTATGATGCTCTCGATGCACATATAGACTATCTTGTCGAGGGTGGCTGTGACTATATCGTAGCGCTCGGCACCACCGCCGAGACCCCTACCCTCACGGGCGATGAGCGCCAAGAACTGGCGCTCCACATTCTTGACTATGTGGACCGACGCATCCCCGTGGTGCTCGGGATGGGAGGGAATTGCACACGCGCTCTCGTGGCTGAAATATCCGCGATGAAACGTCTTGACGAATTTGCCGCCCTGCTCAGCGTGGTGCCCTACTACAACAAGCCGACACAAGAGGGGATGTATCGCCATTTCACCGCTGTGGCCAAGGTAAGCCCCGTGCCGATAATCCTCTACAATATTCCCGGACGCTCCGGAGTGAACATGAGCGTTGACACCATAATCCGATTAGCATCAGAGAACCCTGACAAAATTATCGGCATCAAGGAGGCTTCGGGCAACATGGAGCAAGCCGCACTTGTAATAACTCGCCGCCCGGATGGATTTCTTGTAATCTCCGGCGACGATTCTTTGGCCCATACGATGATTGGACTTGGAGGCGACGGAGTAATCTCAGTGGTGGGCAACGCCTACCCCGCCGAGTTCACTCAAATGATACATCTGAGCCTTGACTCTGAGCGTCACAACGAAGCTGCTCCACTGCATCAACGATTTTCAGCACTCTACTCTCTACTTTTCAAGGATGGCAACCCTGCCGGCATCAAATCGCTGCTCCATGCGTTAAGGCCTGAATATGCCGAGGTGCTCCGTCTGCCGTTAGTGCCGGTTACCGAGCCTGTACGCAAGGCTCTCCGGGCTGAGGCTGCTAAAGGTATTTAGCCGCAATTAAAGTCTATTTGCTGTGGCGGGCATAAGCCTGCGCCATTCGTGTGTGATAGCCGCGGCGGGCGTAGGATGGGCCATTGTAACCGCGAGCAAAGCGTGCCCAATCTTTGGTTTTAAGGGGCTCAAGAAGGCCTGAATTGACAATAAACTCAGCAAAGAGGTCGAGCTGATCACGCTCCGAGCGCGACATTCTTGCCTCGAAGTCGTCAATGCTCTCTGCTCCGCACTTTTTCCAGTTGAAACCGCCTATCTGAAACATCCCCCAAAAGGTCCCCTCGATGGCGGCGTGGCGATTGATGGTCTTGGCAGCATCAAGGCGAAGATTGGCAAGCGTCTGCGAGCCGCGATGTGAATTGAACACAGCGGGATGCGACTTTGTGTATTTGGCAAGATTCACTCCGCGCTTTGTAGCAAAACGTCTGAACATAGTCAGATCAAAATTTATGAGCGGCTTGCCCGGAGCGGAGAAACCCTCGTGAGTGCGTCCCGCTTCAATGTCGACTATAGCTTTTATGGCCGCCACTTCCACTCCGAGCCGCCGGGCCACCTCGACAAAGTCGTCCTCTGTGAGGGGAATTATTGTATCAGCAAGTTCGGTAAGTTCCTTTGCCTCAGCCAACGGCATAAGGTCAAACGGCTTTTCGCCGTCATTTCCGTTTGGGGGTGTGGCCGGGCTTTGAGAACAGAGCATTACGCCCGTGATAGTGGCACCTGTGAGGAGAGCAGCACGATGTCGCATAATGTGGAGAGGGGAATTAATTAAGAAAAATGGAGCCGAGGGTATTTCTACCCACGGACTCCGGAGAAAACGATATCAAGCTTTTTTGAGTTCAGCCACCTTTTCAAGTGTGCGTTTGAGCTGACCATAGAAGCGCTCTACGGCCGGGATGTGCATACGCTCCGAGGGAGAGTGGACATCGCGCAGTGTCGGGCCAAACGACACCATATCCAGATGTGGCTGCTGTGTGAGGAACAGTCCACATTCCAAGCCGGCGTGAATGGCTTTGATAGCCGGTTCGATGCCATAGAGTTCCTTATAAGCATCGCGTGCTATCTGCATAATCGGACTTTTGAGGTTGGGCTGCCATCCGGGATATCCATCGCCGTGCTCCACACGTGCACCGGCAAGAAGGAACACAGCCTCCACCTGGCGAGCTATATCCCATTTGCGGCTCTCCACTGAGCTGCGCTGGCTCGTGGTGACCACAATGGTGTCATCGCCCTGCATCTTGACTGACGCGAGATTGGTCGAGGTCTCCACCAGATTCTCAAGGTCGCGACTCATTGATATCACTCCGTGGGGCGCTGCATAGAGAGCGCGCACGAGCGCTATGCTTGTGGCCTGGTCAATGGTATATTCAGGGGTGTCGACACTCTCCATAGTCACCTTAAGGTCGGGTTCGAGTCCTGAATATTCATTCTCAAGGTCAGCAATATAGAGATTGAGAGCTGTGCGCACAGTCTCTTTCTTTGATGTGTGGACTCCGATGATGGCGTGGGCAGCGCGGGGAATAGCATTGCGCAGATTGCCGCCGTCAAACTCAGAAATAACCACTTCGTGCTCCTGAGTGAGATCGAAGAGGAAACGTGCTATAACCTTATTGGCGTTAGCGCGCCCCAAATGTATATCGCCTCCCGAGTGCCCCCCCTTGAGGCCTTCCACCTTGATGCGGAAGTAGAGGAAATCTGTAGGGGCAAACGAGCGTTTGTAGGTAAAGAACGCTTGCGTGTCGACTCCGCCGGCACAACCGACAAAGATTTCGGCATCGTCCTCTGAATCGAGATTGAGGAGCATATCGCCATTGAGCATTCCGTCGCCGATGCCGAAAGCTCCGGTCATACCGGTCTCTTCGTCCATAGTAAAGAGAGCCTCTATGGGGCCATGCTCAAATGTCTTGTCGGTCAGGATGGCCAGAGAGGCAGCCACCCCGATACCATTGTCGGCACCCAGAGTGGTGCCACGCGTCTTAATCCATTCGCCGTCTACATAAGCGGGAATGGGCTGAGTCATAAAGTCAAAGCCCTTATCATTGCTCTCACACACCATATCCATGTGACCCTGAAGGATAACCGTGGGAGCCGACTCGTGGCCCGGAGTGGCCGGAACACTGAGAGCCACATTGCCTACACTATCCGTGCGCGAGGCTATGCCATGCTCCTTGGCAAAGTCGAGAATGAATTGACGTATCTTTTCTTCGTGCTTAGAGGGACGGGGTATCCGCGTAATCTTGTCAAAGATTTCAAACACCGCCTTGGGTTGAAGGTCTTTAATTTCCATATTGATAGTGAGTTATGGGTTTTGATTGTATCTTTTGCACTTAAGGGCGATTGCTAAAAAATCATAATTGCACCACTAAATTACAAATAAATCTTCACACTACCATAATAATTAATACAAAATAACTACTTTTGCAAAATAAAACACCATAGCAATGTCTCCAACCCTTCTCACAATAGCCATCTGCATCGCATTACTTGGAGTGGCCATAATGCTGCTTGGGGTGAAAGCTTTGTTTGTGAAAGGCGGGAGTTTTCCCTCACCACACGCCCACGACAATCCGGCACTGCGCCAACGGGGAGTGGGATGCCACCGCGACAGTGATTGACTCACACACACGCTCTTTTTTTTATTTGAACATCTTATCAAAAATACCATCTTTATAAACAATATGAAAATCACCTCTTTGACAGTTGCCGCCATTGTAGCCGGCATAATGTCTGTCGGATTAGCGAGCTGCGACAGCAACTCAAAGACTGCCACCGCCAATTCCACCGAATTGAACGCCCCTGCAGGGAAAGACGGAGCCGAGATTGCGGCCACAATCAACATCCGCTACATTGATGGCGACTCTATAGCTCGTCGCTATCAGGGGTCAATCGACTACGAAGCCGAACACATGAAGACTATGCAGCGACTCGACAACGCCCAGCAGGCCAAGGCTGCAGAAATCCAGAAATTTGGCGCTCAGATAGAGCAGAAGGCCCGCACAAACGGCTATCTCACCCAGGAGACCTATGCCGCAGATATGCAGCGCCTGCAGAAGATGCAGCAGGATGCCGAAAGCTATCTTGCCAATCTCGCTCGCAAAGCCGAAGTGGAGTTAGCACAGCGCCAGGTGGCTCTCAACGACACCATCGAAGCATATATCAAGCGCTACAACGCCAACCACGGCTATGATGCCATCCTGTTTAAAAACGCCGGCATCTATTTTAATCCCGCGCTCGACATTACCGACGAGGTGATTGAGGGACTCAATGCCTCATACGCCAAGCCTGCCGAAGCTAAGTAAATCTCCGACACCTCCATCCATCATCTCCAATCCATATTCCACCGCCCGCTTGTCACGCCACTGCGACAAGCGGGCTATTTTAACTTATGCCCCACTTGGATATTGACAATTTTTTTTGGCAATTGGTGGAAATGTTTGTAACTTTGCTTTCATAAACGACTTTAATAATATAATACCAATAAACCTTATGGGACTTTTTGAAAAACTGACCGCAAAGGCAAAATCAAACTGCCAGCGCATCGTGCTGCCCGAAGGCACCGAACCCCGCACACTCACCGCGGCTGACCGCATCATAGCCGAGGGCATTGCCGAAATCATCCTGATTGGCGCAAAAAAAGAGATTCTGGCTAAGGCTGAGGAGCTTAACCTTGCCAATATCGGCAAAGCCACAATAATAGATCCTGCCGATGAGGCTGTGATTGACAAATATGCCCCGCTCTTCTACGAGCTTCGCAAGAGCAAAGGCATCACTATGGAGCAGGCCCGCGCCACAGCTGCCAACCCGCTCTATCTTGGCTGCCTTATGATTAAGTCGGGCGATGCCGACGGCCAGGTGGCAGGTGCACTCAACACCACAGGCAATGTGTTGCGCGCTGCCTTCCAGGTAATTAAGACAATGCCCGGCATCAATGTGGTGTCAGGTGCTTTCGTAATGGTGCTTCCCGAGGATTCTCCCTACGGCACCAATGGTCTGCTCATCTTTGCTGACTGCGCCGTAATCCCCGACCCCACAGCGCCTGAATTGGCACAGATAGCCGTGTCGGCAGCTCAGACCGCCCGCGACATTGCCGGTATGGAGCCAAAGGTAGCCATCCTCAGCTTCTCTACCAAGGGTTCAGCCAAGCATGAGAAGGTTGACAAGGTTATCGAGGCCACAAAAATTGCTCAGGAAATGGCCCCCGAGCTTGCTCTCGACGGCGAGCTGCAGGCCGATGCCGCTCTTGTGCCCAGTGTGGGTAGCAGCAAGGCTCCCAACAGCGCCATTGCCGGCCACGCCAACGTCCTCGTGTTCCCCAACCTCGAAGTGGGCAACATCGCCTATAAGTTGGTGCAGCGTCTTGGTGGCGTAGAGGCTGTAGGCCCCGTGTTGCAGGGCCTCGCAGCACCGGTCAACGACCTCTCTCGCGGCTGCTATCCCGAGGATATCTACAAAACCATCATCATCACCTGCAACCAGGCTATCGGTCTGAAAAACAAATAAGAACACCCCCCAAAATACAGTTTTTAGACAATGAAGATTCTTGTTCTCAACTGCGGCAGCAGCAGTGTGAAATATAAACTCATTGACACCGTTGCCTCTGAGGTGCTTGCCGAGGGCGGCGTAGAGAAAATCGGTCTTCCCGACGGTTTTTTAAAATACAAACAGGCTGATGGCGACAAGGCTATTCTCGAATTAGGCCAGATAGACCATCTTGCAGCCGTAAAGGCCATCCTGAATCTGCTCACCGACCCGACAGAAGGTTGCATCAAGTCGTTCGACGAGATTGACGCTGTGGGTCATCGTGTGGTTCACGGCGGCGAGAAGTTTGCCGAAAGCGTGCTGATTACCGAGGAGGTTAAGGATATGATCAAGCAGTGCTACGACCTTGCACCCCTCCACAATCCCGCCAATATGACCGGCATCGACGCCATCACGGCCTTGATGCCCAAGGTGCCTCAGGTGGCTGTGTTTGACACCGCATTCCATCAGACTATGCCCGCCAAGGCATTCATGTATGCTCTTCCCTATAAGTATTACAAGGAGGATGGTGTGCGCCGCTATGGCTTCCACGGCACCTCCCACCGCTACGTGTCGCAGCGTGCGGCCGACTTCTTAGGCGTTGACATCAAAAGCAAAAAGATTATCACCTGCCACGTGGGCAACGGCGGTTCAATCACCGCTGTCGACGGCGGCAAGAGTGTCGACACTTCAATGGGCCTCACCCCTGTGGAGGGCTTGATGATGGGCACCCGCGTGGGCGACGTTGACCCCGGAGCGCTCACATATCTGATGCTCAAACACAACCTCTCTGCCGGCGATGTGCAGAATATCATCAACAAGCAGAGCGGTATGCTCGGCGTGACAGGTATCTCGTCAGATATGCGCGAAATCGAAGCTGCAATAAAGAGCGGCAACGAGGTGGCTGCAATGGCTCAGGATATGTATGAGAATCGCATCCTCAAATACATCGGCGCTTACGCTGCCGAGATGGGCGGTGTTGACATCATCGTTTTCACCGGCGGTGTGGGCGAAAATCAGGTTTCGCTCCGCGCCAATGTGTGCAAGCCGCTCGCCTTCATGGGTGTAGAGCTCGACGAGGAGGTGAATGCAGTGTCACGCGGCAAGGATGTAGTCATCTCCAAGCCATCGTCGAAAGTAACGGTAGTCGTTATCCCCACCGACGAGGAGATGATGATAGCTCGCGACACAGAGGCCATCGTCAAATAAAATTCGTTCACTACAAGGAATCTTATAGGTCCCCCAATACTCAGCCGGGGCCTGTAAGATTCCTTTTCACTTGATTTCAACAAATTCAGTTTCATTATGTCAAAAATCCGTGCGGCTGTTGTCGGCTACGGCAATATAGGTCAGTTTACAGTTCAGGCGCTTGAAGCTGCCGAAGATTTTGAGATTGCAGGTGTGGTGCGTCGCCGCATAGGCGATATTCCGGCCGAACTTGCCTCATACAAAGTGGTGACCGACATTAGAGATTTAGCTCACGTGGATGTGGCTATACTCTGCACCCCCACTCGCGAAGTGGAAAAATATGCCCTTGAATATCTCGCGTTGGGCATCAACACAGTCGACTCATTTGACATCCACACATCTATCCTTGACCTCCGTCGCTCGTTGGGCGAGGCCGCACGCAAGGCCGGCAAGGTAGCTGTGATTTCAGCCGGATGGGATCCGGGAAGCGACTCCATTGTGCGCACACTTATGCAGGCCGCTGCGCCTAAAGGCCTCACCTACACCAACTTTGGCCCGGGTATGAGTATGGGCCACACGGTGTGCGTCAAGTCAAAACCCGGTGTAAAAAACGCTCTGTCGATGACTATGCCCAAAGGGGACGGAATGCATCGCCGCATGGTGTATGTTGAACTCGAACAGGGGGCCAAACTCGAGGATGTGGCTCGCGCCGTAAAGGATGACCCATACTTCTCCTCCGATGAGACTCACGTTATGGCGGTTGACAGTGTGGATGCTGTCAAGGATATGGGCCACGGAGTGCACATGGTGCGCAAAGGGGTGTCCGGGCGCACTCAGAATCAGAGATTTGAGTTTAATATGTCAATCAACAATCCCGCACTGACGGCACAACTGCTTGTGGGTGTTGCCCGCGCGTCGATGCGTCTTGCGCCGGGAGCTTATACGATGATTGAAATTCCGGTAATCGATCTTCTGCCCGGCGACCGCGAACAACTCATATCCCACCTTGTATAAAAACACACATTCAACTCCAACACATCTCAGCACCAGATAAATGAACCATCTTCTTCGTCTTGCCGCATCGGTGGTGATAGCTACACTCCCGACCTTCATTGCGGGCGCTTCTGTTAAAGACCTTCCCGTAAAGACGGTCAACGGTCAAATGTATCATTACTATAAAGTGCCGGACAGGGAGACGGTCTATCATCTGTGTCACAAACTCGGAGTCACGAAAGAGGAATTGACACGCTACAATCCGGCCGTTGAGGATGGGCTGAAAGTGGGGATGACCCTATATTTCCCTTATAATGAAGACACTGCATCCACATCTGCAGCTTCTGTCGACAATCCCAACACCCACACGGTGGCTAAAGGGGAGACCATCTTCGGTATTTCCAGGAAATACGGCATCAGCGAGGCTCGTTTGATAGAACTCAATCCCCAGCTCTCTGAGGGGCTAAAAGCCGGACAGGTCATCACCATAGCTGAGCCTGCGCCCGCTCCTGCACTCTCGGCCGCACAGACTGCCACACCGACCGAAGGATACATAGTAAAGAAACAAGAGACCCTCTACTCCATCGCTGTGGCCCACGGCATTTCCGTGGCTGAATTGGAGGCGCTCAACAGCGGTTTGGTGTCGCTTAAAGCCGGGCAAGTGATAAATGTCCCGGCAAAAAAGAATCAGGCAGTCCCTGTTACGGCTTCTACTCCCACAGTTTCAGTTCAAGAAGAGGCCACATCTCCTGAGGAAGAGTCCACAGCCGCAACTCCGGCGGTCGACAATGTTCCGGCGGCAACCCCGGCTGTAGAGCGTCCGGTGTCAATAGCTCTGCTTCTTCCATTTATGCTCAATGAGGAAACACCTTCGAAACCCGCTATGCGAGCCACCGAGTTCTACAAGGGATTTTTAGTGGCCGCCGACTCTCTGCGCCGTTCATCGCGTCCTGTCACCATCACAGCCTACGACACCGAAGCATCAATAATCAAAGTCAGAGAAATCCTGGCCGACACCGCTTTCCGCCGCCACACAGCCATTATAGCCCCTGACAACTCTGCGCAACTGGCACTTATTGCCGAATATGGCAAGAACAACGACGTCAAGGTGTTCAACTCATTTGTGGTCAAGGATGACTCTTACCTCACCAACCCCGCAGTGATGCAAGCCAATCTGCCAAGCGAGCGGATGTATGACAAAGCCGTTGAGGCTCTCGCTGAACGGCTGCACAGCTCCACTCCGGTGTTCCTCTCGCTCTCGGGCAACGAGGGGGACAAGACCGAGTTCATTTCAAGACTGAAAGGGCGACTCGAAGCTGAAAAAATTGAGTGGCTAAGCATCAACGCCGAGGGAGCGCTATCGGCTGCCGACCTCAAAGGGCTTGCCTCTGACGGGAACTACACGTTTATCCCTCTCTCAAGCCGCCAAGCCGACATCAACAAACTGATGCCGGCCATAATCGAGTGGCGTGACAATAATCTCCTCTCCACAGTGCGTCTCTTCGGATATCCCGAATGGACTATGTTCAGAGGAGAGACCAGCGCTAATATGCACAACCTCAACACTATTGTCTACTCGCGCTTCTATGCCGATTACGACGATGCCCGCAGCTCTGCCATTGAAGGTAAATTCAAGTTCTGGTATGGCTCGGGAATGGAAAATGTTGTGCCTAGACAGGGGTTAATGGGCTTCGATGCCGGAATGTTTGTCATCCCATATCTGACCGACTCCCGCACCACGTATGACGGCGTGCAAAACGGATATCGATTCACAAAACCCACCGATGCCTCGGGATATTATAACGATATGCTTTACCTCATCAACTTCCGCCCCGACGGCTCGACCACCAAGACATCACTATGATAAATATGGGCTCACTCCGCATTATAGCGACAACTATAGTCGCAGCATTTATGGCAACGGCCCTTCCGGCTATGGCGCAGCGGGAGTATAGCCCAAACTTCTCAGTCGGCGCCAAGGCAGGAGCCACACTCTCGCGCATGTCGTTCTCGCCCGAGGTGCATCAGAAGATGGTGCAGGGTGTCACTATGGGCTTTACTGCTCGATATCACGAGGAGAAACTGTTCGGGCTAATAGGTGAAATAAACATCACACAGCGCGGATGGCGCGAAGACTTTGAGCGGGATGAGGCTCCGCAATTCGACTATTCCCGCCGGCTCACCTACGCGCAGATACCTCTGCTCACTCACATATATTTCGGTCCCGAACGCGTAAAGTTCTTCTTTAATATCGGACCCGAAATCGGTTTTATGCTTAGCGATAAGATAACCGCCAACTTTGACTACAATAATTACGGCTCACTGCCCGACTTCCCGCAAGGCTACCGCACCAATGAGCAGCTGAAAAAAGCAATCGAAAACAAGTTTGACTATGGAATAGCCGGAGGTGCGGGCGTCGAGGTGTTCCTCAACAAGCGCAACTCTCTGCTCATTGAAGGGCGTTACTATTTTGGACTTGGCAATGTCTACCACGCCACAAAGCGCGATTTCTTTGCCGCCTCACGCACATCATCGATTGAAATCACTGTTGGCTATTTCTTCCGTCTGCATTAATCAGACAGCAGAGAGGAGGCAAGGAGGAGTGCGGCAGTTGTGGCCGAAGAGATGATGCGTGAACGCGACCCGGTGAAACGACCGAGGCGTGTCACCACCCTGTCGCCATAACAAGCGGCCATCCACACGGTGCCTACCGGTTTCTCCGTAGTCCCTCCTCCGGGACCGGCTATGCCGCTTGTGGCTATGGTGACATCTGCACCTGTAGCTTGGATAGCGCCAAGGGCCATTTCCTTGACAGTCTGCTCACTCACGGCGCCATAAGTCTCCAATGTGAATGGCTTCACTCCGAGCACACGCATTTTCACATCGTTAGAGTAGCTCACCACGCCGCCCGCCACCACATCGGAGGCCCCCGGAATCAGTGTCAATTCGTGGGCTATGTTTCCGCCCGTACAGCTTTCGGCTGTGGCTACAGTCAGACATCTACTGCGTAATCTCTCTATCAGAATCTCCGGTGCGGAGAGGTCAGCTTTAGCAATTGCTCGTTCAGGGCCAAGTATACGGCATATTTCATCGGCTCGGCGACTCACTTCTCTACTGATAAAATCACCATTAGCGTGATGGCCGTCTATCCGCAATCGAATCAACCCGGGCTTGGGGAGATATGCTAAATGCAGATAATCCGGGAGAGACTCCTCGAATTCAGACAACTCCTCGGCGAGAGCGCTTTCAGTC
>JAFLRW010000038.1 GCA_022511285.1 Duncaniella sp. | reverse complement strand
TGTTGAACAATCAATGTAGTATCTTCTTACTTTAAAACTATCCAAAAACGACAATGAATAAGACTGAAAACTCCAATGGCAGGATTGTGGCTATTGTTGCGATGTTCTGCATCTATGCTATGATTTCGTTTGTCACGAATCTTGCAGCCCCTATCGGCACAATCTGGGGCTATAAGCTTGCCGGCAATTCGGTGCTCGGTATGATGGGGAATATGATGAATTTTCTGGCCTATCTGTTTATGGGCATTCCGGCGGGTAATCTGTTGGTGAAAATCGGCTATAAAAAGACTGCATTGTGGGCAATGGCCGTTGGATTTGCGGGTCTTTTTGTGCAGTGGTTATCGAGCGCTGTGGGTGCTGATACTGTGGTGGGATCAATCAGTGGCAGTCCGGTGACTCTGAATTTCTTTATCTACTTAGCCGGTGCTTTTATCTGCGGCTTCTGTGTGTGTATGCTCAACACGGTTGTGTGCCCGATGCTAAATCTGCTTGGCGGAGGTGGCAAGGCCGGCAATCAGTTACTGCAGAGCGGAGGTGCTCTCAATTCACTGTCGGGGACACTGACGCCGCTGTTTGTTGGCGCTATGATAGGACAACTGACCAGTAAGTCGCAGATGAGCGATGTCGCTCCATTGCTGTGGGTGGCCATGGGTGTGTTTGCAGTGGCTTTTGTAATCATATCCTTTGTGGCGATTCCCGAGCCTGCCGGCACGGGCAGGGGTGGGAATGTGAAGTATGACCACTCGCCTTGGAATTTCCGCCACACTGTGCTCGGTGTAATCGGTATATTTTTTTATGTAGGAATCGAAATAGGAATTCCGGGGACTCTGAATTTCTATCTTGCAGACCAGAGTGCAACGGGTGCCGGTGTTATCGGCGCAGCGTCGACTATAGCGGGAGCCGTGGTGGCAATCTATTGGTTGCTGATGTTGGTGGGACGTTCGCTGTCGGGGCTTATCTCAGGGAGTGTGTCGACTAAAGCTCAGATTATCACGGTGTCCGGAGTGGCTATCGTGCTTGTGGTGTCGGCAATCTTTATTCCGAAGGATAAGGCAGTCAAGGTGCCGGGGATAGTGTATGACCCCATTGAGAATACGAGCGATATGCTTGCGACTGCGGGAATGCCCACTGATGAGATTATGGCTTTTGTGGGAAATCCCACCGTCGAGGCTCTTACGCCATACGCTTCGGCCATCAAAGAGGAATTTGAATTGGAGCCGGCAGAAGTGGTGGTAAATGTCACGACGGAGCCACGAGTGCCTGTGAGTGCATTGCTGTTGATTCTGTGCGGACTGTGCACATCTGTGATGTGGGGCGGAATATTCAATCTTGCCGTTGAGGGATTGGGGAAGTATACAGCCCAGGCTTCCGGAATTTTTATGATGATGGTGGTGGGCGGAGGCGTTATGCCTTTGATTCAGAATTGGATAGCCGGCGCCGTGGGCTATATGGCTTCTTATTGGCTGGTGGCTGCAATGCTTGGTTACATCTTATTTTATGGTGTGGCCGGTTCAAAGAATGTCAACAAGGATATTCCTGTGACTGAAGAGGAGGAGACTGATCAGCGCTCTCTGTGAGATAATATACGTTAATTTACGACAGCGCCCCGCTGCTTATCATAGCGATGCGGGGCGTTGTTGTGTGTTAAGGCTGTGGAACTTCACTCATCGAGTGGTGAGCGATAGGAGGGGGTGCGAGCGGGCGAAGTCTTGTTGCGGTTCTTTTTATGTTTGACCTTGCGAGAAGAAGTTGAGGGTGTTGAATCGACGGGGAAAATAGTCACACTGACGGAGTCGACCGGGGAAGAGGGCGCAGGTGTGGGGGGAGGAGCTGTGAGCTGTGAGCAACGGAGCGCAACAAGTATTGCTATCAGGGCTACAGACAGCAGAATGAGGCCGTTGCGTTCACGCGATGTGAGAGGAGAAAGTTTCATGGCAGGATGGGATAAAATGCGGCATCGCCGCCCTTGTTGGAAGAACAGGGACGGCGACTACCAATAAGATAATAAGCTTGAATGCTGTGATGTCAGAAATATCACTCAGCCTTAGCTTCGGTTGCCTCCTGAGCTGCTGCGGGAGCAGTAGCTTCAGCAGCGGGCTTGGATGCTGAGCGACGTGAGCGGCGAGTGCGGCCGGCGCCTTTCTTGGCAGGCTTATCATTGAGCATGTTTTCGTTGTAGTCAACGAGCTCAATGAAACACATTTTGGCGTTGTCGCCGAGACGGTTGCCGGTCTTAAGGATACGGGTGTATCCGCCGTTGCGGTCAGCAATTTTCTGAGCCACTTCACGGAAGAGCTCGGTGACAGCCTCTTTGTTCTGAAGGTGAGCAAAGACAAGACGACGGTTGGGAGTAGAGTCAGTCTTAGCACGATTGATCAGTGGCTCGGCATACACACGCAGAGCCTTGGCCTTGGCGAGGGTGGTGAAGATGCGTTTGTGCATAATCAGCGAAATCGTCATATTGGCCAGAAGGGCGTCGCGATGAGCTTTTTTACGGCTGAGGTGGTTAAATGATTTATTGTGTCTCATCGTTGATTAATTTTCTTTATCAAGTTTATACTTGGAGATATCCATTCCGAAGGAGAGATTGAGGTTGGCGAGGAGTTCGTCGAGCTCGGTGAGCGACTTCTTGCCGAAGTTGCGGAATTTCAGAAGGTCAGTTTTGTTGTAAACGACCAACTCACCGAGAGTCTCGACCTCGGCGCTTTTGAGGCAGTTGAGGGCACGAACAGAGAGGTCCATATCAACGAGTTTGCTCTTAAGGAGCTGACGCATGTGGAGGACCTCTTCGTCAAATTCCTCTTCGCTGCTGTGTTCGTCGGTCTCGAGAGTGATTTTCTCGTCGGAGAAGAGCATGAAGTGGTAAATCAGAATTTTGGCAGCCTCTTTGAGAGCGTCTTTCGGGAGGATGGAACCGTCGGTTGTGATTTCAAGAGTCAGCTTGTCGTAGTCAGTCTTTTGATCAACGCGGAAGTTCTCCACGGTATACTTCACGTTCTTGATAGGGGTGTAGATGGAGTCGATAGCAAGAGTGTCGATAGGAGCCTTGGGGTCCTCGTTTTCTTCGGCCGGCACCCATCCACGACCTTTGTTGATTGTGAGGTCGATTGTGAAGCTTGCGCTAGGATCCAAATGACAGATGACAAGTTCGGGGTTTAACACCTCGAATCCTGCAAGGACTTTGCCAATGTCACCGGCTGTGAACTCTTCCTTGCCTGACACAGTGATTGAGGCCTTTTCGGAGTCGGTATCCTCGACGGTCTGTTTGAGGTTGACCTTTTTGAGGTTAAGGATGATATTTGTAACATCTTCCTTCACTCCGGGAATGGTGTCGAACTCGTGTTTCACGCCATCGATGCGGATTGACGAGATGGCAAAGCCTTCGAGGGAAGAGAGGAGAATTCGACGCAGGGCGTTGCCTATGGTGATACCATATCCAGGCTCCAATGGCTTAAATTCAAATTTTCCGAACTGGTTGTCAGCCTCAAGCATGAGGACTGTGTCAGGTTTTTGGAATGCTAATATAGCCATGGATCTTAGTTTAAATGATTATTTAGAATAGAGCTCGACGATAAGCTGCTCCTTGATGTTCTCGGGGATGTCCTCACGTGCGGGGACGTGGAGGAATTTGCCGGCCTTAGTGGGCTCATCCCATTCAAGCCAGGGATATTTGCTGTGGTTGAAACCGGCCAAAGCGTCGGCAATAACTTCAAGAGATTTGCTCTTCTCGCGGACAGCGACGATGTCGCCGGGCTTAACTGCGTAAGAAGCGATGTTGACCACCTTACCGTTGACGATGATGTGACGGTGGAGAACGAGCTGACGTGCGGCGGCACGAGTGGGAGCTATTCCGAGACGATAGACAACGTTGTCAAGGCGGCTTTCGAGGAGCTGAAGAAGAATCTCACCGGTGATACCTTTGGCGCGCGAAGCTTTGTCAAACAGATTGTGGAATTGCTTTTCGAGCACGCCGTAGGTGTATTTGGCTTTTTGCTTTTCGCGGAGCTGAACGCCATACTCAGAAGTCTTGCGGCGCTTGTTAAGGCCGTGCTGTCCCGGGGGATAGTTCTTCTTAGCGAGGACTTTGTCCTCACCAAAGATTGGTTCGCCAAACTTGCGGGCGATTTTGGTGCGGGGACCTGTGTATCTTGCCATTGTTATAGGAAGTTTTAAAATTGTTCGGGCTAACTGCGGACGATGTGCGACTCAGGAGTGACAGCCGCAGCCACAGAGGAAAAAATTCGAGTGGCTTGAAAAAATTTTCATCGCGTGAGCTGCACGGAGTCCATAGCGGAGATTGAGGGTGATGACTACTCAATATGATTGGCGCCCGATTGGTGTTTTAATGGGGGTGTAAATTAAGTGTATTCGAAATTTACTGTTTTCGTCGGGAGTATTGAGCCTGGAGGCGGGCTGCAGTCTGAAGGATTAAATTTGTGAAAGAAGAGCCTTAGAATGATTGGCTATCACGACTGTCCTATGCCCGTGAGATATAGTCACACGCCAGAGGCGACAACAAGCTCAAAAGACGAAAATGGTGAAAAGCTCAGACGCGACGGCGTTTTGGAGGACGGCAACCGTTGTGCGGGAGCGGAGTCACGTCGATAATCTCAGTGACTTCGATGCCGGCACCGTGGACGGTGCGGATTGCAGACTCACGGCCGTTGCCGGGACCTTTGACATAAGCTTTAACCTTGCGAAGGCCAAGATCGTAAGCTACCTTAGCGCAGTCTTGGGCTGCCATCTGAGCAGCATAAGGAGTGTTCTTCTTAGAGCCGCGGAAACCCATTTTGCCTGCAGAAGACCAGGAGATAACCTGACCTTCAGAATTGGCTAAGCAGACAATAATGTTGTTGAAGGAAGAGTGGACGTGCAGCTGACCTGCGGCATCGACCTTGACGTTGCGCTTCTTAGCGGCGACAGTCTTTTTTGCCATATTACGAGATTATTTTGTTGCTTTTTTCTTGTTAGCGACTGTTTTCTTGCGTCCCTTGCGGGTGCGAGCGTTGTTTTTGGTGCTCTGTCCACGAACGGGAAGACCAATACGGTGACGGATGCCACGATAGCAACCGATGTCCATCAGACGCTTGATGTTGAGCTGAATTTCGCTGCGGAGATCGCCTTCGACCTTGTAGTCGGCACTGATGACTTCACGGACTTTAGCAGCCTGGTCGTCAGTCCAGTCTTTAACTTTGATGTTGACGTCTACTCCGGCTTTATTGAGGATTGTCTTAGATGCGCTGCGGCCAATGCCAAAGATGTAGGTCAGCGCAATCTCGCCTCGTTTGTTTTGGGGGAGGTCAACTCCCACGATTCTTACTGCCATATAGATAGTTGACTAAAAATTTTTGCAAAGGTAATACTATTTTCGCATAGAGATGATGGCGGACGGGCTCAATTACAGATTTATTAGGAATCGTTTTGATAAATTAACAAACGATTGCCATAAAAATCGGGCTGAGGAGTCGATATCCCTAAGCGGACGATGTATCAGCCCTGGCGTTGCTTGTATTTAGGATTCTTCTTGTTGATGACGTAAAGACGTCCCTTGCGGCGGACAATCTTTGAGTCCGGAGTACGCTTTTTGACAGATGCTCTTACTTTCATTGTCGTAAATGTGAATTAAATATGTTTGATTTATGACTTGGTCTTTACAAATCTGAAGGAGAGTGATGGAGCAATCACCGAGAGGGCAATGGGGATTACTTGTAACGGAATGATATGCGTCCTTTGGTCAAATCGTATGGAGACATTTCGACCTTGACTTTGTCGCCGGGCAGAATCTTAATGTAGTGCATGCGCATCTTGCCTGAGATGTGGGCCGTGATTTCGTGGCCGTTCTCAAGCTCGACGCGAAACATTGCATTAGACAGTGCTTCGACAATAGTTCCGTCAAGTTCGATAGCTGCTTGTTTTGCCATAAGGGTTGAAAAGATGTGTTATGTAGTTGCAGAAAAATGTTGATATCAGACGTATCTATCACCGAGCACTTGTTTCACATATTCGAAGGTAGTGAGTATCTCAGGGCCTTCGGGGGTGATGTGAATAGTGTGTTCGTAGTGGGCCGATGGTTTGCGATCTTTGGTGCGGCAGGTCCAGCCGTCGGATTCGATTACAATATTGCGGCTTCCGAGGTTAATCATCGGTTCGATGCAGATGCACATTCCTTTGCGCAGGATTGGGCCTATGCCTCGACGGCCGTAATTAGGGACCTCGGGGTCTTCGTGCATTTTACGTCCGATGCCGTGGCCGGTCATTTCGCGGACAACAGTGTAGCCTCGCGCTTCGCAATAGGTCTGGACAGCGTTGGCAATGTCGCCTATTCGCCTACCTTCCTGAGCGGCCTCAATCCCTTTGTAGAGTGATTCTTTTGTAGTGAGCAAAAGTGACATTACTTCGGGAGCGACTTCTCCAATGGGGAAGGTATAGCACATATCGCCGTGGAAGCCATTGAGTTCGACTACGGTGTCGACACCGAGGATGTCGCCGTCGCGAAGCTCACGACCGGAGGGGAATCCGTGGACGACTGTCTCGTTGACCTCTATGCAGAGTGTGGCCGGAAAGCCGCCGTAGCCGAGGCAGGCGGGACGGCCGCCATTGTCGAGTATAAACTCACGGGCAATATTGTCAAGGTGACGGGTAGTCACGCCGGGAGCCACCCACTTGGCGACTTCGCCAAGTGTGCGGCTCACAAGCGTGGATGCCTGTCGCATTTTTTCGATTTCCTCGGGCGTTTTCAGATAGATCATTTATGATATCTTTCTGTAACCGATTAGTTTTCCTTAGGGGATTAACTATTAGCTATCAATACGCCGAGCCGGTGGTGCGACCTTTAATCTTGCCTTCCTTCATGAGGCCATCATAGTGGTGCATCATCAAGTGGCTCTCAATCTGCTGGAGAGTGTCGAGGACGACACCGACGAGAATGAGCAATGATGTGCCGCCGAAGAACTGTGCGAAGTTCTGTGATATGCCGAAGAAGCGAGCGAACGCGGGCAGGATGGCGACAACGCCGAGGAAGAGAGAGCCGGGAAGAGTGATGCGCGACATGATTGAGTCGAGATACTCAGCCGTCTTCTTTCCGGGTTTAACGCCGGGGATGAAACCGTTGTTACGCTTCATGTCTTCAGCCATCTGGGTGGGACGCACAGTGATGGCTGTGTAGAAGTAGGTGAAGGCTACGATGAGAACGAAGTAGACGAAGTTGTACCAGAATCCGTTGATGTCAGAGAATGCAGCATAGAAACCTGACGAGCCCTCGGAGCTGCTGAAACCGGCAAGAGTGATGGGGATGAACATAATCGCCTGGGCGAAGATGATGGGCATCACACCGGCAGCATTCACCTTGAGGGGGATGTACTGGCGAGCACCGCCATACTGACGATTGCCTACGATACGCTTTGCATACTGAACGGGGACTTTGCGTGTGCCCTGAACGAGGAGCACAGCTCCGACAGTAACGGCAAAGAGCAGTATAAGCTCAACAACGAACATGATGAGACCACCTTGGGAGCCTGTAGAGCCCGGGAGACGAGATGTGAACTCATAGAAGAGAGCACCCGGGAGACGTGCGATGATACCAACAAGGATGATGAATGAGATGCCGTTGCCGATACCGCGGTCGGTGATGCGCTCGCCGAGCCACATGATGAACATTGAGCCGGCAGCAAGAATCACGGTGAGGTATGCAATGGTCCAGAAGCCCATGTGGGCACTGCCGGTGGCAGCACTCACCTGGACCTGGAGGTTAACAAGGTAGGCAGGACCTTGGAGGAGCAGAATAAGCACAGTGAGGTAACGGGTGTACTGGCTTAATTTCTGGCGACCGCTCTCGCCCTCACGCTGCATTTTCTGGAATGAGGGGAGCACCATGCCGAGGAGCTGAATCACGATGGATGCAGTGATGTAGGGCATAATGCCGAGGGCAAAGATTGAGGCTTGGGAGAAAGCACCGCCCGAGAACATATCGAGCAGTTGCATGAGGCCGCTCTTGTTGGTGAATTTCGAGAGGGCGTCGAGGTCTTCGGGGGAGATACCCGGGAGGACAACGTAACAGCCCAGACGATAAACGAGCACCAACAGGAGAGTGACCAGGATGCGCTTCCTGAGCTCCTCAATGGTCCAAATGTTACGAATAGTCTGAATAAAACTCATTGGGGGAGAAAGGGGGGTTAAAGTTTGGTTGCAGTCCCGCCGAGGGCAGTGATAGCAGCTTCGGCGGCAGCAGAGAAGGCGTGGGCCTCGACATCAAGTTTTTTAGTCAGAGAACCGCCGGCAAGAATCTTGACGGGCTGTTTGCCATTAATGAGACCGACCGAGATGAGGAGGTCGAGAGTGATCTTTTCAACAGAAGAATCACTGGCGAGCGCTTCGAGGTCAGAGAGATTAACGGCCTTATATTCTACACGATTGAGGGGTTTGAAACCAAACTTTGGCAGACGACGCTGGAGAGGCATCTGACCGCCCTCGAAACCGATTTTACGAGAGTAACCGGAGCGAGACTTTGCACCCTTGTGACCACGGGTAGATGTGCCACCTTTTCCGGAACCCGGGCCACGGCCAATGCGGGTCTTACGAGTGACAGAGCCGACGGCTGGTTTTAAATTGCTTAAGTCCATTTTAGATTGGTGTTAAGAAATTTCTGATTGAGATAATTAGGCGTTGGTCACTTCAACGAGGTGATGGACAGCCTTGACCATACCACGCACAGAGGGTGTGTCTTCTTTGACAACCGAGTGGTGCATTTTCTTCAAGCCGAGAGCGTCGAGGGTGCGTTTCTGCACGGCAGGCGCGTTGATGCGGCTCTTGATCTGAGTGATTTTGATTTTTGCCATATCTGAAGGATTGAAGATTAGCCGTTAAACACTTTGTCGATAGAGATGCCGCGGTTCTGAGCCACCTGTGCGGGAGAGCGCATTTCACCGAGAGCTGCGATAGTGGCTTTCACAAGGTTGTGGGGGTTGGAAGAGCCTTTTGACTTGCAGAGTACGTCGGTGACGCCAACGCTTTCGAGGACTGCACGCATAGCACCACCGGCTTTTACGCCGGTACCGTGAGAAGCGGGTTTGAGGATGACGCGAGAGCCACCGAATTTGGCCACTTGCTCGTGGGGGATTGTGCCTTTGTGGACGGGAACTTTGATGAGGTTTTTCTTAGCAGCTTCAACACCTTTGGCGATTGCTGCCTGAACTTCATTAGCTTTACCGAGGCCCCAGCCGACGATGCCGTTTTCGTTACCGACAACAACGATGGCTGCGAAGGTGAATGTGCGACCACCTTTGGTCACTTTAGTGACGCGATTGATAGCTACGAGGCGATCTTTGAGTTCGAGGTCGCTTGCGGACTTGACTTTATTGTTCTTTACTGCCATAAAACGGATGGATTAGAATTTGAGGCCACCGTTGCGAGCGGCGTCCGCGAGGGATTTAATACGACCGTGGAAGAGGTAACCGTTGCGGTCGAAGACCACTTCAGTCACACCGGCTGCGAGGGCCTTACGAGCAATTTCCTCGCCAACCTTGGCTGCGATTTCACACTTAGTGCCCTCCTCGATACCTTTAGAGGAAGTGGCAACGATTGTTTTTCCGGCGAGGTCGTCGATGAGCTGAACGTAGATCTGCTTGTTAGAGCGGAAAACAGACATACGGGGACGCTGAGCGGTGCCGGAAATCTTGCCGCGGATGCGGGCCTTGATTTTATTGCGACGCTGTATCTTAGATACCATAGTTTTCTAAACGTGTTAAGATTATTTGGCACTTGCTGACTTGCCGGACTTGCGACGGATAACTTCGCCGACGAATTTGATACCTTTGCCCTTGTAGGGTTCGGGTTTGCGCAGAGAGCGAATTTTGGCGCAGACCTGACCGAGGAGCTGCTTGTCGTCGCTTTCGAGGATGATAAGGGGGTTCTTGTTGCGCTCGGTTTTAGCTTCGACCTTAATCTCGGGTGGGAGTTTGATGTAGATGGCGTGAGAGTAGCCTAACGAGAGTTCAAGGACTTGGCCGGTGGCAGCTGCACGATAACCAACACCAACGAGTTCCATCTCTTTGCGGTAGCCGGTAGAGACGCCAACAACCATGTTGTGGAGAAGGGCGCGGTAGAGGCCGTGCTGGGCACGGTGTTCGCGGTCGTCGGAGGGACGTGAGATTGTCAGAGAGCCGTCAGCGACGTCGACGGTGAGGTCGGGGTTAACTTTCTGAGAGAGGGTGCCTTTAGGACCTTTTACAGTGACTACGTTGTCAGAGCCGACGGTGACAGTAACACCGGCGGGAATTTCAATGGGGGCTTTACCTATACGTGACATAATTTTCCTCCTTTGATATTAATAAACGTAGCAGAGGACCTCGCCACCTACTTTGAGGTCGCGGGCCTGTTTGTTGGTCATCACACCTTTAGATGTAGAAAGGATGGCTATGCCTAATCCATTGAGGACTCGGGGCATATCCTTGTAGCCGGTGTAACGGCGGAGGCCGGGACGAGAGACGCGCTCGAGGCTCTTGATGGCGTTGACTTTGTCAACGGGATCGTACTTGAGAGCGATCTTAATGGTGCCGGCGGGGTTTTCGCCTTCCTCAAACTTGTAGTTGAGGATGTAGCCTTGTTCGAAGAGGATTTTGGTAATCGACTTCTTCAAGTTTGAGGCCGGAATCTCGACAACGCGGTGGTTGGCTTTGATGGCGTTCCTCAATCTTGTCAGATAATCTGCAATAGGATCTGTCATTTGATTGTTGTTTAAATTGATTGGGATGTGTCCCAACAATATTTAATACTCACTGTGTCTGTGATATGGAGGAGAGGTTGAATATTCCATTTCAAGGTCGACATCCCAAAAGGGTGTCGACACAATGAAAGTGGATATCAGTGGGGGGATGGCTTACCAGGAAGCTTTTTTCACTCCGGGGATCAGACCGGCTGAAGCCATCTCGCGGAACTGGATACGGCTGATGCCAAACTGCCTCATATAGCCTTTGGGACGGCCAGTGATAGAGCAGCGGTTGTGAAGGCGGACAGCAGAGGCGTTTTTAGGGAGAGCCTGGAGGGCTTCGTAGTCGCCAGCGGCTTTGAGCTCAGCCTTCTTCTTGGCATATTTAGCCACCAGTTTGGCACGCTTTACTTCGCGGGCCTTCATGGATTCTTTTGCCATAGTTGGGTGTGCTTAGTTTTTAGCGTTCTTGAAAGGGAGACCGAACTCTTTGAGCAGAGCGTAGCCTTCTTCGTCGGTGTTGGCCGAAGTGACGAAGGTTATGTTCATACCCATAAGCTTGTTGATGGCGTCGATGTTAATCTCGGGGAAGATTATCTGCTCAGTGATGCCGAGGGTGTAGTTGCCGCGGCCGTCGAGTTTAGACTCGATGCCTTTGAAGTCGCGGATACGAGGGAGGGCAACACGGACGAGACGCTCGAGGAACTCATACATCTTGTCGCGACGGAGAGTGACCATCACGCCGATGGGCATTTTCTTGCGGAGCTTGAAGTTAGAGATATCCTTACGAGAGAGAGTAGCAACGGCTTTTTGGCCGGTGATGGCTGTTATCTCATTGATAGCTGTCTCGATGAGTTTTTTATCCTGAGTAGCGGCGCCAAGGCCTTGATTGATGACAATCTTTTTCAGCTTGGGCACCTGCATAGGAGTGGTGTAGCTGAATTGTTTTGTGAGGGCGGGAACGATTCGTTCCTGATAGTCCTTCTTGACAGTCTGGGTGCTCATTATTTAATCTCCTCTCCTGATTTTTTGGCGATACGGATTACTTTGCCATCCTCACGGCGAATCGAAATACGAGTGGGTTTACCCGATTTAGGATCGATGAGCGCGATGTTAGAGATAGCGATGGGAGCCTCCTTCTTGACGAGACCACCCTGTGGATGCTGTGCGTTGGGCTTAGTAGCCTTAGTGACAATGTTGACGCCTTCGACAACGGCTTTCATTTTGTCAGTAAGGACTTTGAGCACGCGCCCCTCCTTGCCACGGTCATCGCCGGCAAGAACATAGACGGTGTCGCCTTTCTTGATATGTAACTTTTGCATTACTTTACTGTTTTTGCGGATTGATGACATTTGTTAAAGGACCTCGGGTGCGAGTGAAACAATCTTCATTTGGTTAGCGGCGCGGAGTTCACGAGCCACAGGGCCGAAGATACGAGTTCCACGGAGCTCGCCTGCATTGTTGAGCAGGACGCAGGCATTATCGTCAAAACGGATATAAGAGCCGTCGGGGCGACGGATTTCCTTTTTGGTGCGAACTACTACAGCTTTTGAGACGGTTCCTTTCTTGACGTCAGAGGAGGGGATTACGCTCTTTACGGAAACGACGATGATGTCTCCTACTGAGGCGTAGCGGCGACCTGTACCTCCGAGCACGTGGATGCAGAGGGCTTCTTTGGCACCGCTGTTGTCAGCGACGGTTAAACGGCTTTCAGTCTGTATCATAATTATTTCACTTTTTCGATGATTTCAACGAGGCGCCAGCGTTTTGTTTTGGAGAGGGGGCGTGTCTCCATGAGGCGAACGGTGTCGCCGATTTGGCACTCGTTGTTTTCGTCGTGGGCGTGGTACTTTTTGGATTTATTCACGAACTTGCCGTAAATGGGGTGTTTTTCTTTCCACTTGACCAAGACAGTGATTGTTTTATCACCCTTGTTGCTGGAAACGACCCCGATACGTTCCTTTCTGAGATTTCTCTTTTCCATTGGACTGGGGTGATTAATTACTTGATATTAAGTTCACGAGCGCGAAGCTCAGTCTTGACACGTGCAATCTCCTTGCGAGCGTGAGTGATCTTAGCGGGGCTATCGAGGGGAGAGACGGCGTGCTGCGCTTTGAGCTGCAGGTAGTCCTGCTCCATCTGATCGAGGCGGTCGCGGAGATCCTGAGTGGTAACTTCAGCGAAATTTTCTTTCTTCATGACAGATTACACGTTTTGAGATGGATCATAGTCGCGGCGAACGACAAACTTGGTTGTGACGGGGAGCTTCTGTGCTGCCAGGCGCAGTGCCTCCTTTGCTACATCAAAGGGAACACCTTCGACTTCGATAATGATGCGTCCGGGAGTGACGGGGGCAACGAAACCTTCGGGTGCACCTTTACCTTTACCCATTCGGACCTCAGCGGGCTTTTTGGTGATGGGCTTATCGGGGAAGATGCGAATCCAGATTTGACCCTGACGCTGCATATAACGTGTAACAGCGATACGAGCGGCTTCAATCTGGCGACCGGTGATCCACTTAGATTCAAGAGTCTTGATGCCGAATGAGCCGAAGGCGAGCTGATGGCCTCTCTGGGCCTCACCCTTCATGCGGCCCTTCTGAGACCTGCGGTATTTTGTCTTTTTAGGTTGTAACATCTCTTATCTGTTTTTCTTGTTTCTGAAACCACCGAGACGGCC
>JAFLRW010000037.1 GCA_022511285.1 Duncaniella sp. | reverse complement strand
GTAGCCGGCACGGTTGTCCGGGTCTTGCAACTTGATGATGCTTTTGGCTTGCTGTTCCGCAGTCGTGGTTTTCCCGCACCACTTCGGGCCTTTGATTTGTACAGCACCAAATGCCTCCAAGCGTAGTGTTAACTGTTCATCTGCTATTCGCTTCAAATACTCCATAATCCAATGCGTTATTCCGTAGCAAAGATAGTAAAATATCTGCTCCCAACAAATCTACTGGGTGTTTTTGTTGCTTTTTATTGTGCGTTTTTGCGGTAGGCGGGTTCAATTGGCAAGTGCAAAATTAGCGATTTGAGAATTCAGTTTTAGGGTGTAGATTCAAAATCGAACTGCAAAAATCGTCGGTCTGAATAGCCTAATCCGATATTAAGGGCGGTGCAATACCTCCGGAGTAGATTGTGGTGGTCGGGTGCCGGGGCTATTTGGTGAATTTTTTGCCGGTCCAGGTGTAGGTGATGGTGGGATGGAGTGAGGAGGATATGGTCGAGAAGGTGTCGTTTCCGAGATAGTCCGCGAGGCGGCAAGTGTAGGTGAGTGTTGCCGCTGAGGGGTCAAACTGTGCGGATGCGAGCATAAAGGGGACGATGGCGTTGACGAGGCCTTCATCTGACGATGAGACGAGCCAATCGTTGAGTGTGGGCGGTTTATGGTATTTGGTGGCGGGAAGGGGCTGCCAGTCTGTGGTGTAGAAGGCCACTGTGGAGTCGAGTCCGGGTGTGGCAAGGGTGGTGATGAGGACTATGATGGTGTCGTTGCCGTCGGGGAGGAGGGCTATCTGTGCCTGCGAGGAATCAGTGAGTTTTACCGTCAGGCTCTGCGGGGTCATATCCGTGATTGTGGATGAGCCGTCAAAGATGTTTTTTGACGGAGTGGAAGGTGCGGCCTTGAAATATTCAATCATTTCGAGGCGTGTGGTATGGTCGAGGAGCGGGAAGATTGTCTGTGGAGCGGCTGCGAAGATATCGGCCGCGGTGGGTGTCTGTGCTGCACAGCAGAGGGCTGATGCAGAGAGGAGAAGAGAGAGGATGAGCTGTTGAATTTTCATATCTGAGGTTTGTGTTTCTGTTTCTTTTTATCTGCTATCTTAGAGTAGTCGCGATCGGTGACGGCTATTTCGGCGTGGATGCGTTTTCCGTAGAAGTCAGCTCCGGTGAGGGCTCCGACCACTTTGCGCGCGTCGGCCTTGCGAACGTCGAATAGGGAGTAGGATTGAAGCAGGTCGATACGCCCCACATCCACGCGCTTCCCGTGCACGAGGCGGTTGAGCATTTCGATGAGATTGCCGGCAAAGAATCCGTCGCGCTTCCCGACGTTGACATAGATGCGTTCCATCCCCTTGGCGGCTGTGCGGCGATCTTTGTCGGCCTCGTTGGCCGGCCTCGATTTGTCCATAGCCTTGCGCGAGCGGCGGTCAGAGCCTTTTTCAGTTTTTTCGTGGCGGGGGCGAATGTCAATATCCTCGATTGCCGGGACATCCTTATAATAATCTATCAAGCGATTAAACTCCAGTGAGATGACGCGCTTGAGAAGGTCTTCCTCAGAGAGCCATTCGAGTTTGCGCGATATGCCGGGGAGATAGCGTGCTATCTCGTCTTCATCCACCTTGACGCGTTCCAGGCGGTCGGCTAAGTTATAGAGCTGCTTTTCAATGATATGGTCGGGTGTAGGCACCTTCAGGAGCTCAAATTTCTTGCCGATGGTCCGTTCAATCTCGCGCAATCGGCCCTGTTCGCGCGAGTGGATGATTGCTATCGAGACCCCTTTCTTGCCGGCACGCCCTGTGCGCCCCGAGCGGTGGGTGTAGACGGCAGAATCGTCGGGCAGTCCGAAGTTGATGACGTGGCTGAGGTCGGTGACGTCGAGGCCGCGGGCGGCCACGTCGGTGGCCACGAGGAGGGATATAACGCGGTCGCGGAACTTCTTCATCACAATGTCGCGCTGTTGTTGCGAGAGGTCGCCGTGGAGGGCTTCGGCGTTGTAGCCGTCGCGGATAAGGTTGTCGGCAATCTCTTGAGTGTCGCTGCGTGTGCGGCAGAAAACGATGGCATAGATGCCCGGAGAGTTGTCGGCCACTCGTTTTAGGGCCGAATACTTGTCGTTGGCCTTCACCATATAATATATGTGGCGCACGGTCTCTGCACCTTCGTTGCGCGAGCCCACTACTATCTCCTCATAGTCGCGCATATATCGGCGGGCTATTTTGAGTATCTCCTTAGGCATAGTGGCTGAGAAGAGGAGCATTTTGCGGTGGTCGGGGACGTGGGACAGAATCTCTTCGATAGAGTCGAGAAATCCCATGTTGAGCATCTCGTCGGCCTCGTCGAGCACAACAGTGTTGACTCTCTCAAGGCTCACTACCCCCCGATTAATCAGGTCGATAAGTCGGCCCGGGGTGGCCACAATCACCTGAGCCCCGGCGCGCAGGGCACGAATCTGGCTCTGAATGCTCGAGCCGCCATAGACGGGCACCACCTTGATGCCTCGTATGTATTTAGAGAAATCGGAGAGGTCGCCGGCTATCTGGAGGCATAGTTCGCGCGTCGGGGAGATTACTATGGCCTGAGTGGTGCGCTCGGAGGCATCGATGCGCTGTATCACCGGGAGTCCGAACGCGGCGGTCTTGCCCGTGCCGGTCTGGGCAAGGGCCACAATGTCGTCGGCATCGCCGAGCAGGCGGGGAATCACTCTCTCCTGGATGGGCATCGGAATCTCAAAGCCGAGCTCTGCTATGGCCCGGAGGAGCGGTTCGCTGACGCCTAACTCTTCAAATGTCTTCATAATATGCTGTTACAATCTTTGTTACCTAATTGATTCTGTCTATTTCACCCAGGCTGTGGGGTTGAGTTTTGTGCGTTCGTTGCGCACTTCGAAGTGAAGGAGCCCGCCGGAGCCTGTAGGGTCAGGCGCAACGGAGCCAATGCTCTGTCCGGCTTTCACACTCTGGCCCTTGCTGACGTTCACGCTCGCGAGCCCGGCGTAGACGGTGAGATAGTTGCCGTGGCGCAACATTACGATGGAGCCGAATCCCTCCTGGGCGAAGATGGCCGAGACCGTCCCGGCATAGACGGCGCGGGCTGAGGCTCCGGAGGCAGTCTCGATGTCAATGCCGGAATTGTCGACTGTCACGTGGGGGAGTGTGGGGTGGGGCTGGCGGCCGAACCGGCGCACAATGCGATAGTTGCCGGCCACCGGGAATAGAAGTCGCCCCTTGTTGCTCTCGAAAGAGCCTGTGAGACTCGACGGGGATGTCGCTGCGGCCTTGCTGACGGCGTTTGACCCTGAAGAGGTTGTGCCGGAAGCGGCAGTCGACTTAGAGCCTGAGGCCTTCTGCTCGCGTTTTTTGCGTTCGGCCTCCTCGCGGGCTATGCGTTTCTGCTCTTCGGCAATAAGGCGGTCAAGTTCGCGGTCGAGAGCAGCGGCACGCTTCTGCTGTTCGGCCAGGCGGGAGCGGAGTCGGGAGTCTTCCTTGCGCAGAGAGGCCACGAGCGAGCGCTGCTTTGACTGCTTTGACTGCAGGACCTGTTGTTGCTGTTCGGCGGCTCGGCGGACGCGCTCGCTGTCGTGGCGCAGAGCGGTGAGATGAGAGCGCCGCTCGGCAATGCGGTCGACGGCGGTGTTGATGTCGCGCACCTTGCTCTTGCGCCATTCGCTGAAGCGGCGCAGGTAGCGCAGGCGGCTCCAAGCTTCGGTGAAGGATGAAGCTGAGAAGATGAAATTTATGGCGTCGAGGCTGCCGGCTGTGGGCTGAAGACGGACGAGCGCCGATGCGTAGGCGCGCCGCAGACTCTCAAGATTCCCCTCGAGGGTGGCTATCGAGTCGGTGGTCTGTATGATGGCCGAGCCGATGGAGTCAACGTGGGAGCGGAGGCGGTTGACGGTGGCTGTCTGGCTCTCGATGTCGGCGTTGAGAGAGTTGAGTTCGCCTAATTTTTTGTCGAGCTCTTTCTCATTGGCCTTGATTTTCGATGTGGTCTCCGAGATGGATGCCCGGGTGGATTTTTGCTCGCTCTTCACCTTATCCAGGGAGCGTGTGGTCTGAGGCTTGGCCGCAGACTGCTTGCGGCGCGGCTTTGCGGCGTCGGCACAGGGGATGGCCATCAAGACGGCCATCAGCAAGGGTATCAGGCGCCTTAGTGTGCGGGTCATAGCTCTGTGATAACTTTAATCAGCGATGCCGCAGAGATGCGGCGATAGCCTTGTGGAATGACAAACGGGCGCAGAGAGAGGTCGGTGTCAGTGGCGGCACGGTCAATGTTGAGGTAGAGGGTGGCGCCAACGGAGTGTCCCTCCTTCCCGGCTGCGGAGAGGTCAATCTGCGACGGGAGGAGCGTGGTGTTGCGACCATAGGAGTGGAAGTCGGAGTATCTTGCGAGGGCATAGCGGCTGCCGTGGACAAAGGCTGCGCCGGTGACGGCATCGGGCCCCGTGAGCTCTACGCTGAAGCAATAGTCAAGCCCTGCGCCTATGGGGGAGGGGGTGATGGTGAAGATATTGTCACGCTCGTGTGTTATCGAGGCCTCCGCGATGTCAAATGCCGGCTTGCCGATGGTGAAAAGAGCTCCCGTGAGGAGCGACTGCAGATTGCCTACGGTCAACGGGAAGCCTCCGGCAATATCGGCTGTGCTCTCCGAAAGGTAGAGCTTCTGCATCTTGAGATATCCGCGTATGGAGTCGGCGGTGACAGAGAGCGCGCCCATCTCCATCCCGAGGAAGCGGAGTGAGAGGCGTATCTCGCGGTCGCGCACAAGGGTGAGTGTGCCGCTCACCTTGGGGAGGCCCGAGTCGTGGACCTTGACACTGACAGGCACCGAGAGCGACTGCCACGCCATAGCGTCGGCCCCGGCGGCAATGGCAGAGATGCGCTGAGAGACCTCGGCGACGGCCACAGGCGCTGAGAGGTTGCCGCCGGTCGGGCCCATAGCCTGGCGGCGTGACGACGAGCAGCCGGCCATAAGGAGCATAGCGGGGAGGAGGATGAGCAGGGGAATGTGGCGTCGGAGCATAATATGGCGTTTTTGGGGATGATTACTCATAATAGAAGGTCTTGTCTCTAACCTTCCGCTGCAGCAGTTCGCTGTCGGGGTTTAGCTCGAGGGCGCGAGTCCAAAACTCGAGGGCACGGGCGGGCTCGCCATCCATGAAATAGATGTCGCCGGCGTGTTCAAGGATGTCGGCGCTGTCGTCGGTGGCCAGTTGGAGCGTGCGGTCAATCACCTCACGCGCTTTGGCATAGTTTTTCCGTTTGAATAGCACCCAGGCATAAGTGTCGAGATCGGTGGGATTGTCGGGGTCGGAGGCAAGCACACGTTCTATCATTGCCAAAGCGAGGTCGAGGTCGCGCCCGCTGCAGGCCATAAAATAGGCGGCGTTGTTGAGGGCCAGCAGATTGTCGGAGTCAAGGCGTATGGCGGTGTTATAGACGGTAAAGGCGCTGTCGGTCTGCCCCGCGGAGTATAGATTGTCGGCTATGGAGCAGTAGATGCTGGAGCGGAGGCGGTTTTCGTTGGGGCCAACGAGCTCCAAGGCGCGGTTAAATTCATTGATGGCCTTGTCATAGTCCTTATTCATGCCGATGAGGACTCCGAGCTTGTAGTGAAGCGCCGGGGAGGCGGGGTGGTAGTGAATGGCGCGGTTGAGGGCATCGATGGCGAGGTCATAACGCTGGTCGGAGGCATAGAGAGAGGCGAGCATATCCCACTCATCGGCATCGGAGGGGTCGAGGCCCACGGCCTGCTCCTGCTGTTCGGCAGCGGCAGCAAACATCTTCTCCTCCGCCAGCCAGGCGGCATAGAGAGCGCGAATGTTGCTCTCGCCGGGGTGTTGGAGCACGAGGGTGTCAAACAGTTGGCTGATGCGCGGACGCATTATAGAGTCAGCGTGAGTGTCCTGGATGAAGGAGCGGAGAATCTGGAGCTTAATGTCGGGGTCGAGGCTGTTTTGCCTGAGAGCTTTGAGGATTTCGTTGTCGTAGGCGGCTGTGTCCCCCTCGGCTTTGAAATAGTTGGCCTTGGCATAGTAGGCGTGGCCGTTGGCAGGGTCGAGCTCCACGGCGCGATTGTAGAAGACGAGGGCGCGCTCTTTGTCGCCAAACATATCGTAGATGTCGCCGGCAAAGATATTGAACTCTGAGCTGCCGGGGCGTGATGACAGCAGGCGGTCAGCTTCCCCCTTGATGGCGGCGGTGTCGTCAAAGAGATAGTAGATCTGCATTTTGGCCGACGAGAGGTCAATTGACGGGCCTTCGGCGGCCTCGATGGAATCGTAGACGGCTATCGCTCTTTCGCGGTCGGCGCTGAGGCCGGTGCGAGCCAGTGCGGCAGCCAGCATGGCGCTGACGTTGATGCGCTCGGGGTAGTAGCTGTGGAGCTTTTTCCAGACCTCTAATGCGTCCCGGTCACGTCCGTTGTGTTCGTAGAGCATCCCGAGTCGCACTCCGGCCTGATAGTCGGAGGGGGCTGACTGATAATAGTCGGCCAGCAGGTTGAGGCTACGTTCGGTCGAGACAGAGTCCTGAAAGTGGAGCAGGAAGGGGGCAAGTTCGATGCCTATCTCGCGGTCGGTGGGGTTGAGGGTGTGGGCGGCGTCGAGCAGATAGAAAGCGGCGTCGAAGTGGCCCAAAGCCTTGGCTCGCTGTGCTTCGAGGAAGAGTAGGTCGGCCTTGGCGCGGTCGGCCGCCGTCGGTGATGGGGCACGTCGCGCCATTGCTCCCGGCACAGTGGCCGCAAGCAGTGTCAGCAGGGTGATGAGTAGTGGAAGCCTTCTCAATTTAGGTAAAGATATGTGTGGAGTGAGTGAATTAAAGGCTGAAAGCTCTCTTATGCGGTGCCCGTGTGGCCGAATCCGCCGGCTCCGCGCTCGGTTTCGTCAAGGATAGAGGTCGGCTCCCACTCTGCCTTGACATACCGCTTTATCACCATTTGGGCTATACGCTCGCCCGGGGTGATGGTGTAAGGCTCGGCAGAGAGGTTGATTACGATGATGCCGATGTCGCCGCGATAGTCGGCATCGACGGTGCCGGGGGTGTTGACTATCGAGATGCCGTGGCGCAGCGCCAGTCCGGAGCGAGGACGTATCTGGCACTCGTAGCCCTGAGGGAGCTCAATGCGCAGTCCGGTGGGGATGAGGCGGCGTTCAAGAGGCCCGAGGGTGACGGGCTCGGCGAGGTGGGCGCGGAGGTCCATCCCGGCCGACGAGGGGGTCTCATAGGCCGGAAGGGCGTTGGCCGAGCTGTTTATTATTTTTACCTTGATTTGTTCCATATATAAGTGCTACTAAGGTGGTGGAATCTCTTTTCGAGTAGGCGAAAGTAAGAAAAATCCTGCAAACAGGCTATATTTTTACAAACATTTTTGACAGATGAGGGCCAGAGCCATCATGGCCGGCTCACACATCAGAGCCGTGGCTCCGCAGCAGTCGCCGGTGTAGCCCCCGATGGAGCGCCTCATAGTGGCAATGCAGAGGGCGGTGACGGCCACAGGCGCAGCAAGGGCCGGAAGCAGGGCCGCAGGGAGCAGCAGGGCCGCAGGGAGCAGGCCGAGCAGCAGGGCACAGGCGCGGGCGCCGAGGCTCATCGGCGAGTAGACGGTGTGGCTCTTGGCGGTCAGTTCGCTGCGGGCGTAGGGGAGGCTGTTGATAATCTGCGCGGCGCAGCACTTGCTCCACACATCGGCGCTCATAAGCACGGCTGCCCCCACGGCGGGCGTAAACCCTGTGAGCAGCGTTACGGTCAGGAGATAATAGACAAGCAATCCGAGCACTCCGTAGGTGCCCGTGCGAGAGTCTTTCATAATCTCCAATATGCGTTCGCGGCTATGGCCGCCCCCCATGGCGTCCCACCAGTCGGCGAGACCGTCGTCGTGGAGCCCACCGGTGAGGAAGGCTCGCAGCCCGAGGGCCACGGCGGCTGCTGCCGCGGGGGGAAACACCTGCGCGGCACACCATAGCGCTATGGCCGCTGTGCCTCCGGTCACCCACCCTGCCAACGGCCATAGCTCCACCACCCGGCGGTAGGCCTCGGGGGGAGGAGTGACCACTCGCCACAGCGGCAGGCGGGTGAAGAATATGATGGCGGCACAGATGCGGCTGAACATAAGCGTTTCAGAAATATTTTGTGACCTCAACCTCTCGAAACGAGTCCATCTCATTAATCATTCTCACAGCCGACTCCACAATGGGATAGGCGCAGACGGCCCCCGAGCCCTCGCCGAGGCGCAGCGAGAGACTGAGCAGAGGGCGAGCCCCGAGGGCGTCGAGCAGCAGGCGGTGGCCCGACTCGTCGCCGCAATGTCCCCACACAGCATATTCGGCCACGGCGGGATGAAGGGCCATGGCGGCGCCCATACAGGCGGTCATTATAAACCCGTCGACGAGGATTACCATCCCACGCTCGGCAGCGCGGAGCATAGCGCCGACGGCCATCATCATCTCAAGCCCCCCGAAGTGGCACAGGCGGTCCCAAAGGGAGCCGTCGCCGCTATATGCGGCAAGGGCCCGCTCGAGAACGCGGCGCTTGCGGGCCAACCCCTCGGAGTCAAGGCCGGCGCCGGCGCCGATGCAACGCTCAAGGGGGATGCCGGTGAGGATATGCATCCACATGGCGGCGGCCGATGTGTTGCCCGACCCCATCTCGCCGAGACTCACTATGTTACACCCTTCGTTCCGGATGCGGTCAGTCATCTCGGCGCCGCGCTCTAAGCAGAGGTCGGCTTCGTCGGGGGTCATTGCGGCCTCATAGAGGAAGTTGCGCGACGAGCGCCTCACCTTCATATCCACTACTCCGCTTCCGGGGGCAAACTCGCAGTCGACGCCTGCATCCACCACCACAAGGCTGAAGCCGTGCTGCCTACACAGGAAGTTGATGCCGGCGCCTCCGCGCACAAAGTGTTCGGTCTGCTGGCGCGTCACCTCCTTGGGCGACACACTCACCCCCTCGGCTATGATGCCGTGGTCGGCGGCAAAGAGTAGGTTGCAGGGCTGGCGCAGAGAGGGCGTGAGGGTCTGTTGGATGAGCCCTATCCGGAGGGCCAACTCCTCGAGCCGCCCTAACGAGCCGCGAGGCTTGGTGAGATTGTCAATCTTCTCGCGCAGAGCCTGCTCGAGAGCGCGGTCAGGGGGAGTGATGAAAAATTGTTTCATTTTATCTTTAAGGGTAAGCCTGAGATCATAAAATACACTTCGTCGGCCACAGTGGCCGCCAGCCGGTTCACACGCCCCTGAAGGTCGGTGAAACGGCGCTGCAGGGGGTTAGGGCTGATTCCACCGAGCCCTATCTCGTTGCTGACCATTATGAGGTCGATGCCGGGGATGGCGGCCAGGAGTTCAAATTCGCGGCGGAATGCCTCGAAGGCGCGCTCCTCGTCGTCGCCATTGGCAAAAAACAGGTTGGTGGCCCAGAGCGTGAGGCAGTCCACAAGCACTGTGCGCCCCTCAAGCACCGCGGCATGCGCCGAAGGAGCAAGAGGCTCCTCGATAGTGCTCCACTGCGGGCCGCGCCGCTCGCGATGAGCGGCCACTCGCCGCGCCATCTCGGCATCCCCGGGGTTCACCGTGGCCGTGGCGAGATAAACCGGGGCCTCCGAGCGGCTCAGCGCCAACCCTTCGGCCATCTCGCTCTTGCCCGACCGCTGCCCGCCTGTGATGAGTGTGATTTGCATATCGTGCAAAATTACAAACTTTCTTCCACACTACAGCAATATTTCGTGAAATGGATTTATTTAAAGACACAGCAGAAAGGCTAAAAAGGAGTGTTAAAAAACTTTAACAAATTTGCAGAATTAAAAGCGTTCTATTTATCTTTGCAGTTGGAATCAGTGTAAGAAACGACTAATTCCTTATTTTCTAACCAACAACAGACAACTTACACGATTGTTTTTATGAATTTTAAGCTATGGTTAGCTCCGGCCTTGCTGTGCGGAGCTATGCTCGCCGGATGTATCGACGATATTCCCGGCGTTGATGCCAAAGAAAAGTACACACGCGATTTTGTCAAAGAATTTGGTGTTTTTGATCCCAAACAGGATTGGAATGTTTGTAAACAGGCGGTTGTAAAAGTAACAACGTCAAAGCGCACGACAATCCAAATATATGCCGATGTAGATGGCCAAAAATGTCGATTTGGCACATTTACTAATGTCTTAGGAGAAAATTCACTTAAAGTTGATGTCCCCAAAAACGTAAATAATCTGATAATAAAGGCAAACGGTCGTACTTATTATACTACTGATGGGGGGACAGTATCCATTTCAAGTCGAGCTATAGCAGACCCCAAAGAAGATGATTTCTTAAAATGGGATGATCTCGGTAAAGATACATTCTCATCAGAAGTAATCAAAGGCTTCTTCGATCAATTTCAAGAGGGACAGCCGAACCTTGGCGTTGGCACATCTTCATTCTATTTTATATCTGATGGGCAATGGCACACATTCTATCCTTTATTTAGCCAAACTAATAAGTGCCATGCTTTAGGTATCTATTACATTCCGGATATGAACAAACCTGACGAGATTGTAATGCAAGATCTTTATTTTACCAAGACTGGAGATCTTGTTGTTATGCAAGGCGATCAGGAGATTGGAGAAGCAGCTTATAGAGGTTGGACTAGTATACCAAGCAATTGTACAAGTACTGCCAGAGGTATAACTTATTGGGTCAAAGAGGGAATATACTATGGATTCTATCTTAAATGTAGCGAAATTTCTAATGCAGAAGACCCAAATTTAGATGCGAATTTCTTTACAACAACTGAAGAAGATCAGATAGTAAAACCCAATCCAGTCGAGGAGCAAAAGCATATTTTTACAGTCTTTTCGCAAGGTACACGAAATAAGATATGGGAAGATTGGGATAACGGTTCGTCAATTCGCGAAACTAAATATAAATATCAAAAAGGAATTCGAGAGGAAGGTTGGGCTAACACATCATGGTGGGATGATGAACTTTATACAGAGCTGGATAAATATTCGTATGCATCTTGGTGTGAAGCTGATGTATATGTCAATGGAGAGTTGAAGACTTATACTTACTTTGGTTTTGAGGATTGGCCTTCTGCACAAGGAAATCTGAATCTTGGATGTGACCTTAACGACCTTATGTTCGTATTCGAAGGGATAGCCCCTGAAGCCACTGATGAGGATACTGCAGCTACTTGGATTATAGCGTGTGAGGATCTCGGTCTTAATGACTTTGACTTTAATGATGTTATTCTCGGAATCTCGGATATTCAAACCGATATGGAGGACCCCGAAAATCCCAAAACCAAATTTAAAGTCCACGCTCTCGCAGCAGGGGGTACCTTACCGATATATATAATGCTTAATGGAGAGGAAATCATTCCTGAAGGAACAAACGAAGGAGAGTATCATTCTTGGTTTGAAGGGAATCATACATCAAGCACAGTGATAAATGCCGGTGGATATAAAGCAAAAGGAAAGACCGTCGATGTTGAAGTTGATGGAGTATGGACCCTTGCTGCAAACACTGATGTCACTATTGATGATAAAAATGGACAGGGACGGTATGGAAATATGGGAGGTTTTTCTGTCCGAGTAAAAAATGACAATAAGAACTTAGATAAAGAGTGGCGCTATATTGAAGCACCATCTCCCAAAGGTCTCAATAATGAGATAGGCGAGGCTCCGCAGATGATTTGTGTTCCGGGTTCATGGTATTGGCCAACGGAAATGACACATATCACAAAGTGTTATCCTCATTTTACCAAATGGTGTGATCCTGATGATAAAAGTGAAGAGAGCGAAAATTGGTATAAAATCCATAGTGGTTCAAATGTAGTGCGTCATAACTTTGGTGCAAAAGGGTCATCAAGTGGAGGTGGAAATGACTTTACAAATGGTCCCATTGATCCAAAATTCACCCTCACCACCTCTACGATAACATATGGAATCACTTCACAGATTAAAGTGGGTCGTAGTAGTGATCTTGATGGGATTACGCTGTCTAATATTCGTTGCAATCCTGAAGGTGTAGTGGAAGTGAATCCGACCACAGGAGTCATTACTCCTTTAAAAGGTATCGATGGTCCTGTTACGATAACATTTAACTCATCTGAGGTTGATAAAAAATATAAATCATCCGAAGACAATGAATTGACTATTACAGTCAATAAACTTTCGCCATATTTCAGTCTTCAAGAGGATAAAATTGAAGTAGGTAGTACTACGCATATACTACTAAATGGTAATGACGATCTGAGTGGCTTAGATATAACGATTTCTGTAGGAAATAGAAACTCAGACAATGGTAATGTAAATGATGCAGATTTTGTTCAAGTTGACAATTCCGGATTGGTAACTGGATTGGCTGCCACTGATTCTCCTGCCGTCATATGGATTGAATTCAACGGGAATGATATCTACAGTGCTTTAAAAACAAATGTAGAAGTGACGGTTGTTCCTAAAACAGTAGTTCCTGGAGATTGGCTAACGCCAGATCAAGATGGATTTTATACATTAACACCCGATATTGGTCCTTTAGATCAAGATGGATGGGCTGTTACTTGTATATATCACCTCAATAATATCAAAGATTTGGATGATGCTATAAGTTTGGAAATAATACCAGGCAATAGTTCAACAACCGATGTTCACTATGGCTCTGGAACTGATGAACTATGGGCATATAGGGTACAATGGAAGAATGATTGTACAATAGAGAGTGGTAGTTTATTAAGTAATATAATATCTAAAAAGTGCCTTAGTATGGTATATTATCAATATTCGTTCCCTCTTAATGAAAGTTTCATTCCTGCAATTAAACTCAAAGTCAACAAATGATCAGTTATGGCATTGCTGAGCAATGTGAAGTGATGCCGCCAAATAATAATTGACTAATACTAATATAAATCCGCATAAATTCCAAAGAGCGGGGGCCTGGGAAGGTCTCCGTTCTTGCTGTGTGGGGGTACGCAATCGAGTAGGTCGGAAAACGGAGTAAGTTTTCTGACCTACTTTCGTTTTCCTTCCTCTCACACCACCATACGTGCCGTTCGGCATACGGCGGTTTAATTTGCTTTCAAAGAGTGTCTAATCGTGTAGTAGTCAAGCACACTGACTAAGCCTCTGCGTTCGAGGATTTCTTTGGTTATGGCTCTGACAACACACGTCCGCCTTACAACCCATTCGTAGCGTCTGTGTCCGTAAAAGGCTGTTATTTTGGCCAAGTCGTTGTCTATGCCAAGTTTTCTTAATCCCCACGCTCGTTTCTGCGGTGTCTTCCATTGTTTCCATATCACTTTGCGTATCATCGTCCGTAGATGGGCGTCTATCTCCGTCATTTTGCCTTTCATGTCGGCTATGGCGAAGTAGTTTATCCATCCTCGGATTGTTTGGTTTAACTTCGTGATGCGGTCATCCATAGAGATGCTCCACGAGCGTTTGCACAGTTTCTT